>CAYSVE010000137.1:0-10895 GCA_964434365.1 uncultured Anaerolineaceae bacterium
AATCGCCTTCTGCGCATGCAGACGGTTTTCCGCTTCATCAAAAACCACTGAATTTGGTCGTGCATGGCGGAGTTCGCTTCGGGTGCAATCTTCGGGATGTAATCGGTGGAAACCGGGGGTGGGGCTACTGGTGCATCGTCCATCACATTGATGACTTCTTCGAGGCGAGTTGTTTCTTCCTCGACGTCATCATCGTTGAAGACCTCCACCGGTTCCCCTTTCATCGTGGGGTGGGCATGGCGTAGCGCGTTGACGATCACCTCGGCGTCGACTGATTTTTCGGGGATAGGTGGATTCACGAAGTGATTTTCGGCTCCGTTATCGCCCTCGTGGAATGTGAGTTGCTCATCGATCTCGACGAGGGGCACGCGCTGGTCTTTTTCTAGCTGAACCAGCACCCGCACCGGTATACGACTGGGAAAAGCGGTGCCGCTCCAAATCCGCGAGTCGTCGCGGTATGGGTCACCAGTGACTTCCAGCAGGCCAACGAAACTTTTCACACCGATGAGATAACAGATGACCAGGTCGCCCGGTACGATCTTCTGGACGAGACGCCACCGGTTACGCCGAAAACCGACAACATCACCCCCTGCGTCCAGGAAGTCCTGCCAGGTATCTTCGGTGAACAGGTTAGTCACACATTTCATAGCGTAAGGCCCTTCCGTGACAGCTAGTGTGCATCCAGCCAGGATACAATGTCGTTCAACACCATGTCGCGCTCTGGCTCGTTCACCAGTTCATGATATAGCTCTGGGTAGATGCGCAGTGTGCGGCTTGCCGATTGAACCCCATCGTACAGGATTTGGCTACCACCGGCATTCGCGATTCGATCTGCCCCACCATGAATAATGAGGATGGGCAGTGTTACATCTGCAAGATTAGCACGAATGTGGCTTGCGATGCCAATTATCCCCAGTGTGGTGCGCACCCGTATAAAGCGCAAGTTCACGAGCGGGTCGGCTGTCCACGAGGCGAGTACGACCGGGTCGCGAGACATGCCGGTGATGTCGATGGTCGTGACGGGCATGGTCGGCACAAAGTGGTTTAGCAAGCGCGACAGCGGGACGGTAATCGCAGGCGCTTGCTCGTGGATGCCAAGCGGAATGCCCGAAACCACAAGGCCGGTAATGTCTTCCGGCTGGCGTAGCACGTACGCTACGGTGATGAGCGCGCCCATGCTATGCCCGAAGATAAACAGTTTTTGCCCCGCCTGCACCCGCCGAACCAGGGTTAGATATTGCGAGAGGTCGTTGATGAGGTCTTCGAAGGTATCGAAGTAGCCACGCAGGCCGTCACTTTGGCCGTGGCCCCTATGATCCAGGCCATAGACGGCAAAGCCACGCTCGACGAGGAAGGCCGCCACGTGGGCATAGCGCCCGATGTGCTCGGCTATCCCATGAACGACGAGCACGACCCCGCGCGGGGTACCACTTGGTAGCCACGCTTCGGTATGGATTTTTAGATTGTCTGTCGTAACGAAGTTGCTACTGATATGTTGCATTAGGGCTAAAAGCCATCGTCATCGTATGAGCTTTCGTAGGAGAATGGCACGTCGAGCCGAAGCCATGTGCGCCCAATGCGGAACAGTAGGCCGGGGCGCAAGTTCACCCGCCCCTTGATGGCTGCCTCTTCCTTCTCGATATAGGTGCCGTTGCGGCTTTCGACGTCCTCGAGCCAGAATGTGAGCAGCGATGCATGCGTTGCCGAGTCCGAAGAAGAGACAGACATCGATTGGCAACCCAGGCGGGCGTGCAACCGCGAGACCTGATTATCGAAGTCGATTTCGATGTCGCAGCCTTCGCGCCTGCCGATCGTCAACACAAGCTCCTCACCGGGGTCGGGTTGGTCGAAGCGGAGCGTTTTGCCGTCGTATGGGCCGCTCATGTAGGTTACCGAAATTTGCCGCTGCATTATTCATCATCTTCCGTTGTATCCGTGGGTTCAGTCTTTCCGTTCAAACGCCCACGCGCGTCGTCGAGCTTCTGCTGAGTTGGTTCGTGGTTCGGGAAAATCTTCAGGGCCTGCTCGTAGGCGCGGGCTGCGCCGGGCAAATCGCCCGTGTTTTCCAGGGCTTCGCCGTAATTATGCCAAAACCACACATCATCCGGGTTATGATGCACCGCGTTCTTGTAGCTTTCGAGGGCGTTTGGCCAATCGTTGAGAGCAGCATAGGCCAATCCCTGGCCGTTCCAGGCCCACCCATACGTCGGGTCGATGTCCAGCGCGTGCTCGTAGCTCTTCACAGACGCCTCGTACTCGCCGAGGCGGCGCAACACCTGCCCGCGCCGTGCCCAGGCCGTTGGATGCCGGGGAATCATGTCGATCGCGTTGTCGATAACATCGAGCGCATCGGAGCGACGGCGCATGCTCAGCAGCACATCCACCTGATTGATGTGATACCAGATGACGCTACCGTCTTCTTCCACGGCCCGCTCGAAGCTCACCAGTGCCTCTTCCATCCGTTGGAGCGATTGCAGCGCGAGACCGCGCCCGTTCCAAGCCCAGGCGTAATCGGGCCGCGACTGAAGCGCGTGGTCGTAGGCTTCGAGGGCTTCGGCCTGGCGGTGTAGCCGACGGAGCGCTTGCCCCCGCTTCGCCCAGCTTTCAGGATGATGCCCATCGATAGCCAGCGCTTGATCCAGCACGCGCAGTGCTTCCTCGAAGCGCTGCAAAATGACTAACTCGTCGGCCTGGTTATAGCAATACCACACATCCTGAGGATCGTCTTCGGTTGCTTTCTGGAAGCAGAACAGCGCATCTTCGTGTTTACCCAGTGCGCTCAGGGCGAGGCCGCGCCCGTTCCAGGCCCACCCATACGTCGGGTCCAGTTCTACCGCACGGGTATAGCTGCTAAGCGCTTCCTCGAAGCGACCCAACCGACGCAACACCTGCCCCTGCTTGGCCCACACACGTGCGTTGCGCGCATCCAGGTTAATCGCCTGATTCAGTAGGTCGAGCGCGTGGTCGTACTCCTGTTGATTAACCAGCACACTCGCCTGTTGATACAGGTACACAGCATCGTTTGGTGCGGCTTTGCTGGCTTGCTGGTAGGCCGCGAGGGCTTCGTCCTGGCGGCCTAACCGTTCGAGGATGATACCTTGCTCGTTCCAGGCCCACGCATACCCCTCGTCGATGCTTGTGGCCTGGGTAACTGCTTCGAGCGCTTCATCCAGCAGGCCCAGGTTGCGAAGGGCGTTGCCCAGCCGCGCCCAACTACGCGCGTGTTTCGGGTTAACCTCGGTTGCATGATGCAGCAACGGCAGCGCTTCGTCGTAGCGCTCCAGCAGCACCAGCACGTTCCCCTGGTTATACCAGTGCCAGATGTCGCTTTCGGCGCTTTTGGCCGCCCGTTGGTAGGCTTCGAGGGCTTCTTCGTAGCGACCGATCTGCTCTAGGACGATGCCCTTGCCGTTGATGGCCCATGCGTAGTTCGGCTGTAACTCGATGGCCTTGTTGTAGGCCTTAAGTGCTTCTTCGTGCTGGCCCACATAACGCAATACTTGCCCCAGCTTCGCCCAACTGAAGGCATGTGTGGTGTCGGTGCGGGTGGCCTCGCGCTCCTGTTGGACGTCGTCGTTGTAGCGCCCCAGTTCGACGAGCATTTCCGTGAGGTTGTACCAGTGCCACACCTCGTCGGGCTGGTAGCGCGTCGCCTTTTTGAAGCGGTGTAGCGCTTCCTCGGTGCGGTTAATCATCTTCAGCGCGAGACCGCAGCCGTTTTGTGCCCACGCATACGTTGGGTCCAGTTCCAACGCAGATTCGTAGGCCTGGATGGCGTTTTCGTACTCACCCTTTAGGCGGTATATCTGGCCGAGTTTCGCCCAACTGCTTGGGTGCGCAGGGTCGAGTTCGAGCGCTTTTTCCAGCAGTGGAATGGCCTCATCGTAGCGCCCGAGGTTTTGCAGCGCGTCGGCCTGGTTATACCAATGCCATATCTCCTGCGGCTTGATCTCGGTAGCTTGTTGGTAGAAGGTCAACGCCTCTTCGACACGCCCCATCTTCTCCAGCACAATACCCTTGCCGTTGAGTGCCCAACCAAAGCGCGGGAAGAGTTCGAGGGCCTTATCGTAGGCCGCGAGGCCTTCCTCGTAATCCCCCAACAGGCGGAGGGTGCGCCCACGACGCGACCAAATCCATGCCTCGTCGGGATGCAACTCTAACGCGCGGTCATATGCCTCGATGGCCTCGTCGTAACGGCCTAATTCTGTGAGGGAGTAGCCTTTGTCCATCAATTCGCGCATGGCGAGTTGGTCACCATCCATCACGAGGTTGGCCTCTTCGCCGGTCATCTCTTTGTAGATCGCCGCGAGTTCATCGACGATTTTGCCCCACGCCGCCGGGCGCTTGGATGGCGCTTTCGCGAGGCTCGCCATGACGAGCGAGGTCAGCCGCAGTGGTAACTGATCGGCGATTTCGGGGTCGAAAGAGGGCGTATCGTTTATGTGGGCGTACAACCACGCCTCCCACTTTTTCGCCTTGAAGACATGATGCCCCGTCAGCATTTCGTATATCAGTGCCCCGAAAGCGTAGATGTCCGAGCGTTCGTCGACATCCTCCGAACGGCACTGCTCTGGGGACATGTAAGGCGCCGTACCGACGACCGCCCCGGCGCGGGTGAGCCGCAAACTTCCCTCGGAACTCGGTGCTTCGGTTTCATCGGGGCCGCTCGCCTCGGCGGCGATTTTCTCTAAATCTACCGAGCGTACCAGCCCGAAGTCGGTAACCTTGGCGATACCCTCATGCGTGACGAGAATATTCGCAGGCTTGAGGTCTCGGTGTACCAGGCCATTAACCTGCTTCGTGGCGTGCTGCATACCCAGCGCGATATGCAGCCCAAATTCAATCGCCTGCCGCGTGTCGATACTGCGATGGTCGATCCTACTCCGCAGTTCACTACCGAGGCCTTCTGGGCCACTCACATGCTCTAGGATAATATGCGGGCGCGCGGCGATGTTCTGCACTAGGCGTGCCTGCACAATGTGCGCGTGTTTCTCCAGTCGAATCCACGTCAGAGCCTCCTGCGTAAAGCGGGCCACGGCACGGTCATTTTCCAAAAACCGGGCCTGGAAGCTCTTGATGGCTGCTGGTTCGCGTTTGTCGTGGTCGTAGCACAGGTATACGATGCCCATACCGCCTCGCTTGACCTCTGCGACCTCCCAACGGTCGTCGATGCGGTCGCCGACATCGAACTCGTCATCATTGGTTTTACGGGAGGGGATTTGGCGACGTGGCCCGGCCATTTTCGTTTTGCCATCGAGGTTGGCAGCGTCGTCTTCCATGCGCGTAGACATGGCCGTGTGTTCGTTGAGGTTTTCGCTGGCGAGGGCATCATCTTCCTGAGACAGGGCGCGCTCGTTCACACCGATGTCGGCCATCGTCGCATCGCTGAGGCTCAACAGGTCGCTGTTCATCGGGTCGACCTGTGTCAGGTCATCCTTCGGTGCGATGTGTGTTTCGTCATCGGTAGGCGCACGCTGGTCCATCGCCGGGCTATCCTGCCGATGATTACCGCCCCGGCTATCGGCAGAGGGGGGCTGTACGTTGAGGCGCTCACTGTAGATGCCCATCAACTCCTGCACGATAGTCTCGTCGATACCGACGTGCGGCAGCAACCCGGTGTCATGTTCGCTGAGGCCCCATAGCGCCACCGCCGCATTATGCGCTGTTCGAAAGCTCCGCGCAGTTTCCACCAACCATTGCAGGTAACTATCCAGCGCGCGTTGGGCGAGGGTGCGGTCGTCGTCGTTGCGGGCGTTGCCGCTCGCCTTGGTGTACGCGATGATAGCCTTGCTCACATAGTTGATGAGCAAGCGGTTATCTGGGGTGATAGAACGCAGCGCGCACATGTCGCCGAGTGCGAACAGGTCGTTGATGGCATCGCGGCGCAGCGCCAAGCGCCCCAAAGTGCGAATTTCGGTGTCGGGGTCGGTTGCAAATAGGTCGACATCGTCGCCGCGATGTTTTTCATCTAGCAGTGTGGTTGCTTCGGTTGATGTTAGTGCTTCGGGTTCGCGTCCAGTTTGGGGTACACGCATTAGTCGGCCTTCGCCCTCGCCTCGAATCGTATTTTCCCGTCGTCGTCTACAGTTACGATAATCTCATCCCCCGGGCTGAAGCGGTCCTCTACAATTTGTGCGCTCAGTGGACGTGTCAGCATGCGTTCCACAGTGCGTCGTAGCGGACGCGCACCATTCGCTGGATCGTAGCCCATGCTCAGTATCAGGTCGCGCGCTTCGTCATCCAACACAAGCGATAAGTTCTGCCGGGCGAGCCGCTCGTGAATATCGGTGAGTTGCAGGCTCAGGATGTCATCGAGCACCGGCTGCGTCAGCGAGTTGAAGGTGATGATCTCGTCCACACGGTTGAGGAACTCTGGCCTGAAGAAGTTGCCCAGGTAGGCGGAGAAGTCGTTCTTCTCATCGGCGCGTGCGCCAAAGCCAAGCTTTTTGCCGCCCTCTTGTGTGCCGATGTTGCTCGTCATGATGAACACCGCATGGCGTGCATCGACCGGACGCCCGTTGGCGTCGCTCAGGCGACCTTCGTCGAAAACCTGTAGAAAAATGTCGAAAACTTCGACGGCGGCTTTCTCGATTTCGTCCAGCAAAACTACCGTGTACGGTCGACGGCGTAACCCGTCGGTCAGTTGGCCACCGCGATTGTTATCGCGATAGCCGGGCGGCGAGCCGATGAGCCGGGCGACGGTGTGGGTATCGTGGAACTCAGACATATCCAGCCGCAGGATGGCGTCCTCGGTGCCGAACATGAAATCGGCGAGGGTGCGCGCGAGTTCGGTTTTACCGACGCCGCTCGGCCCCAAAAACATGAAGACCCCCACCGGTCGGTTCGGGTCACCGAGGCCAGCCCTGGCCGTTTTGATAGCCGCCGCCACGGTTTCGATGGCTTTATCCTGGCCTTTCACGCGGGCGCTGAGGGCTTCTTCGAGGCCGCTAAGCCGACGCTTATCCTCTTGCGAGAGTTCGCTCACAGGGATGCCAGTCCACTCGGCAAGCACAGCCGCGATGTCCTCGGCACGCACGTCATTGCTGTACGAGTCGGGGTCTTCGTCTGGCCCACGCGTGCGGATAATCACGCGGGTGCAGGCTTCATCGAGCAAGTCGATGGCCTTATCCGGCAGGCGTCGATCGGGCAGGTACCGCTCGGAGAGGGTAACCGCCGCTTCGAGCGTTTCCGGGCGGATGTTCACCCCATGGTGGTTTTCCAGCCGGGCGCGCTGCCCGGTGAGGATCGCGAGGGCGTCGGCATGTGCGGGTTCATCGATGTCGATCGTGCGGAAACGACGTTCCAGGGCCGGGTCTTGGGCGATGGCGCTACGATATTCCTCGTGGGTCGTCGCGCCGATGCACATGATTTCGCCACGGGCGAGGGCCGGCTTCAGGATATTGGCGGCGTCCAGGTTGCTATCGATGGTGTCACCTGCCCCGACGATGGTGTGAATTTCATCGATGAAGAGCACGGTCTTGCCAGAGCGTTTCGCCTCTTGCACGATGCCGATCAACCGTTCCTCGAACTGACCGCGCAAGCTTGTACCTGCCACCAGTGTGCCGATCTCGATTTGCACGATGCGCTTATCGAGCAGCGGGTTGGGGGCCTCGCCGTTGTAGATGGCGTAAGCCAGCCCTTCGACGACTGCCGTTTTGCCGACACCGGCATCGCCAAGCAGCAGCGGGTTGTTCTTCTTGCTGCGCGCAAGCGTTCGAGCGACCGCACGGATTTCGCGATCTCGCGCGACTGCCGGGCCTACACGCCCGACCTCGGCCTCTTTGATGAGGTCGCGCCCGTATTTGTCGAGCAGCGGGGTGGGCACCGGGCGTGGTCCGCTTTCAATTTCGCCGGAGGCATCGCTCATGTCGAAGTCATCGGAGAAGCCGAACAGCGAATCGTCGTCGCTGCCCAGGTTGCTGTCGTCGTCCTCCTGGGCTTCGATCAACAGGCGTTGCAACCACAAATTGAGGTCGAAGCCCAGTTCGATGAGCTTGCGCACGGCAACACCTTCGCCCTCTTGCAGCAGGGCGAGCAGCAAATGGGCCTCATCGATCTCATCGCGTTCTTCCTGTTCGGCGAGGAAGATGGCCAGCGAGAGGACGATTTCGCTGCGTGGGGTGAGCGGTAACACGTCGCCGATGGGCTGGTCGCTGCTGCCGATCTCGCGGCGAATTTCGTTGCGAACGTTGAGGGGGTTAAGGCCGGCACGCTTGAGCAGGTTCGCCGTTGGGCCGTTCTTGTTTTTCGTCGCAGCGATGAACAGGTGCTCTGTGCCGATAAAGTTGTGCCCAAGCCGTCCGGCTTCCTCGGCGGCAGCCGCCAGGATCGTCGCGCAACGCTCACGCATTTCTTTTTCGGGGATGTCCGGTGAAGAGGTCAAGGGTGGTATCAATCCTACCGACTACCGTGCATTCCGACTGTATCGCCATTATTATAGCGCAAATTAGGAGCAGGTTTCAGGTTAGGGAGGCTTTTAGTCCGGGAATCGTTATAATTGGCTTTGCTGCTTTCTGGCGACCTGCGTAAAGGTGTAGCATGTCTGCAAAAGACCCGTTGATTGGCACAAAAATGGGCGATTACAGTATCCAGTCTCTTTTGGGGCGCGGTGGCATGGCGCGCGTCTACAAAGGGTACGATGAGAATCTGGATCGGTATGCCGCCGTTAAGGTGATCGATGCCCATTTGATTGCCGGGGATGAACGAGAAGAGTATTATGCCCGCTTTCAGCGTGAGGCGCGCTCGATTGCGCGGCTTAACCACCCCAACATCGTGGGCATTTTTCAATTCGGGGAGGTAGACACCAACTATTATATGGCGATGGTATTCCTCGAAGGCGAAGACCTACGCCAAATCCTAAAAGCCCATGCTGCCCAAAACACCTTCCTGGCCGATGACCTCATCCTGAGTGTTATCACCGATATGGCGAAGGCACTGGACTACGCACACAAGCAGGGTGTTATTCACCGCGATGTGAAACCATCGAACATTGTTGTAACCCCCGATGGGAAATCGGTCCTCACGGACTTCGGGCTTGCGCTTAGCCTCAACGAGGGCACCATCGGCAACACATTCGGCAGTGCACATTACATCGCCCCAGAGCAGGCCGTTTCGTCGGCCCAGGCCGTCCCTCAGAGCGATCTGTATTCCCTGGGTATTGTGTTGTACGAAATGTTGACGGGGCGTGTGCCGTTCGACGATGCCTCGGCAATGAGTGTCGCACTCAAGCACCTCAGCGACCCGCCCCCACCACCCAGCTTGCACAACCCGACTGTGTCGCCACGGGTAGAGCAGGTGCTGGACAAGCTGCTTTCGAAGGAACCCGGTGACCGATACCAAACCGGCGAGGACCTCGTCGGTGCGCTAGAGCGCGCGATGAAAGCCGAGGACGAGGCTAACCCCGACGATGTTTTCGCGAGTTGGGATGCCGACCCCACACCCATCACCTCGCCACCGGTGCAGCGTGCGCCCCGTGTCGACTCACTAGAGCCGACGTCACCGTCCATCTCGCGCCCCATTGTCGATACCATTTCTGTGGTGAAGGCCAACGAGAACGATAGACCAAGACGCGACCCCGTGCAGACTACGCTGATCGGTGTTGTGGTCGTGCTGCTGGTGGCAACCTTGGTCTTTCTGTTCTGGTCGTTTGTCCTCAACCCAGGTGGGGCGATCGTATCTACACCTGCCGATAGCACGGCAGTCGCCGCAGTTGTCGACGAAGAGACTGCTACTGCCGAACCGACCGAAGCCCCGACCAATACACCGGCAGCGACTGACGCCGAGCCAGAAACGACGGTGACGGAGGCGGAGGTCGAGCCGACGGCCACCGAACCTGACCCGACGGCAACAGCTACCGAACCCGACCCCACCGATACGCCCGACCCCCCAGCGACGGAGCCAGAATCGACTGCCACGGAGGCCGAGCCGACGGCCACCGAACCCGACCCCACCGCCACCGAACAGCAAGCGCCTGCAATCGTTACCGAGGGCGTGGGCGAAAACATCCCCGGTGAGGTGATTCTGCGCTACGACGGTGACACGGTCGTGTTGATGAACCAGAGTGAAGAGCGGCTGACCCTGCGCAATGTGTCGTTCGTGCGCACCAATGCCCTCGACCGCGAGATTATATTCGAGGCAAGCGAGTGGGAGGGTGGGAATGTTCGGCTGTCCAACATCCAACCGGGTGATTGTTTACAGGTGTGGACGACCAACATCAGTTTTTTGAGCGTGGAAGACTACTGCAACAGCCGCCTACGCTGGTTACAGGTACCCCGTACCGAGTGGTTTTGGATTAGCAGTGATGTCGATGCGAACTTCGAAGTGCGTCGCAACGATGACGAAGTGTTGGCGGTCTGCGCAATCGATGAAGGGGTATGCGAGTTCAGCGTGTCCGAGGCAACCGAGTAGCATCACTGGCTCTCCAGGGTCACCGTCGGTGCCCCGACCGGGGTCGGCGGCGTTGGTCGGCCTAGCCCTGCCAACACCAGAATGCTCGTCAGCAGCAATACCGCGATCAACGCTACCAATACCCAGCGGCGCGCGCGCAAGGGGCGCTCACCTGCGACCGACAGGGTCTCCAGTTGGGCGTTTTTTGTGAGCCATAGCCGCAACAAATCGGCGGTGAGTGTGATGCGTTGCCCGTCGTATTGGAGCATTTCGCGGTATTCCAGCCCGCGTACCGCTGCTTTAATGCTCGTCTCATCGAGTGGATAGTCCGTTTGTACAACCCAGCGCTGCAAGCGCGGCACCGTAACCGCTTGATTCGGTGCTTCGTTGAGGAGCGTATTCAGGCCAGTGAGCACGAGCTGCTCATTCAGCGCGAGTTCTGCCCACACAGCATCGAACTCCGGTTTACTCGCTCGGTAGATATCCGGCAGTACCGCGAAAACATCCTC
>CAYSVE010000138.1:0-10861 GCA_964434365.1 uncultured Anaerolineaceae bacterium
GTCGTCGTACATCCAGCAAATCATCATCGGCGGGATTATCGTGCTCGCAGTCGCATTCGATCAGTTCATCAAGTCTCGGCGCACGACCTAACATACCAGGCGCGCCCGGCTTCGTTGAAATGTTGGCATAAGCATAATGGGAGGTTCGACGTCGAAAACTCGCTGTACGACCCATTGGCTGGAAATACATATTCATACAACCAACAAGGGGAAAGAACATGAAGAAACTTCTGATTTTTGCGTTGCTCTTGATGCTGGTTTGGGTACCGGCATCGGCCCAGGATGACATTACGATTCTCAGCTCGATGCCAGACCTGGCATTCCCGTTCTTTGTTCACATGCAAGATCAAATTCGCGATGAGGCCGGTGCGATCGGTGGCATCGAACTGCTAGAGACCGACGGCCAGAGCAGTGTGCCGAAGCAGACTGCCGACGTCGAAACGGCGATTGTGCAGGGCGCGCAGGGCGTCGTCATTAGCCCGCTAGACGTAAACGCGATGGCCCCGGCTGTGCAACAGGCCGTGGATGCCGGTCTCGTCGTTGTGACGGTTGACCGCCGCGTCGAGGGTGTCGATGGCATCGTCGCCCATGTGGGTGCCGACAACGTCATCGGTGGCCAGAAGCAGGCCGAATGGGTTATCGAGAACTTCCCGGATGGCGCGCGCGTCTTCTACCTTGAGGGGCAACCGGGCGCGGGTCCGGCTATCGACCGCAAGGCCGGTGCCTTCGAGGTGCTGGAAGCTGCTGGCGATGCCTACGAAATCGTGTTCGAGCAGACCGCGAACTTCCGCCGTGATGAGGGTGCAAGCGTGACCGAAGCTGGCCTCGCTGGCCTGGAGACCCCGCCGGATGTCATCATCGCCGCCAACGACGATATGGCCCTGGGTGCGCTCGAAGCGGTGCGCGCTGCCGAACTGGACGGCCAGGTTGCGATCCTCGGTTTCGACGCGCTGCCCGAGGCGCTGGAAAGCATCAATAGCGGTGGCCTGACGGGCACTGTCGAACAGTTCCCCGGTGAGCAGGGCCGCACTGCGCTTAACATCGTTGTGGGCGCTGTGCGCGACGGTGCTGCCCCCGAGAGCGACCTCATTCTCCTCGAGCCGCAGGTGGTGACCGCCGACAACCTCATGGAAGCCGAGCGTATCGGTGAGGTCGAAGGCATGGAGATGATGGACGATGACATGATGGAAGACGATATGGGCGACATGATGGAAGAAGCCTCTGGTGGGGCGATGTTCGCCGCCGAAGTTGCCGCTTGCGAAGCCATGGACGCCCTGACCGTCGGTAGCTCCATGCCAGACCTCGCCTTCCCGTTCTTCGTGCACATGCAGGCCGAGGCCCGCGACGAGGCGGGTATCATCGGTGGCATCGAACTCCTCGAAAGCGACGGCCAGAGCAGCGTGCCCAAGCAAACTGCCGACGTGGAAGCCGCCATCGTACAGGGTGCGCAGGCCCTCGTGATTAGCCCGCTGGATGTGAACGCGATGTCCCCGGCTGTTGCGCAAGCCGTCGATTCCGGCATGGTCGTAGTAACCGTCGACCGTCGCGTTGAAGGTGTCGATGGCATTCTCGCTCATGTGGGTGCCGATAACGTCATCGGTGGGATGAAGCAGGCCGAATGGGTTATCGAAAACTTCCCGGATGGCGCGCGTGTCTTTTACCTTGAGGGGCAGCCCGGCTCTGGCCCGGCTATCGACCGCAAGGCCGGTACCTTCCAGGTGCTCGAAGAAGCTGGTGATGCCTACGAAATCGTGTTCGAGCAGACCGCGAACTTCCGCCGTGACGAGGGCGCAAGCGTGACCGAAGCTGGCCTCGCTGGCCTGGAGACCCCGCCGGATGTCATCATCGCTGCGAACGACGATATGGCTCTTGGTGCGCTAGAATCGGTACGTGCGGCTGGCCTCGAAGGCCAGGTTGCGATTCTTGGCTTCGACGCACTGCCGGAAGCCATCGGTAGTGTCATCGACGGCGGCCTGACGGGCACTGTCGAGCAGTTCCCGGGTGGTCAGGTCCGCACGGCAATGCGCCTCGCCGTCCTCACCGCGCGTGGCTGCGATGTGATGGCCGAAGACACCATCCTGCTGGAGCCGATACTGCTGACGACCGATAACATCGACACAGCAGAGCGCATCAGCGAAGTCGAATAGCATTTACCGTCAACGAAGTTGATAGGCGAAGGGCGGCTGAGATGCCGCCCTTTTCTATCTCACGAACTCACGATACAGAAAGGACACCGAAGCAATGGCAAATGCAGCACAAATCGCACAGCAAGCGCTAGAAAGTGGCAAGGGCGTCGTTCGGCTGATGCCCGCATGGGTCCCGCGTGCATTTTGCGTGCCGGGGCGTCGGCTTCGCCTGCACACGAGCGACCTGTACGCACTGGGTGCCCAGCGCGGCGGCATCGACGAACGCTGGTTTTCCTCCACCACCAATGCCGACAATGGCCCGCTCACGCCCGGCGACGAAGGACTGAGCTACATCTACGTAGACGATGACAACAAAGTCACGCTGAAGGAGGCCATCGAGCAGAACGGGGCCGATTTCCTCGGCGCGGATGTGATGGAGCAATATGGCGGCTGGGTGATGTACAGCAAGTTCTTCGATAACATGTACCCGCTTCCGCATCACCTGCACCAAAGCGACGAGCGTGCCGCCGATGTGGGCGCGGTCGGCAAGCCCGAGGCGTACTTCTACCCGGCACAGTACAACTTCGCGCTCGATACCTTCCCGTACACCTTCTTCGGCCTGGAACCGGGCACGACGAAAGAGCAAGTCATCGACTGCTTGCGCCGCTGGGATGAGGGCGACAACGAAATTCTGTCGCTGTCGAAGGCGTATCGCCTGCAAGTGGATACGGGCTGGTATGTGCCGCCGGGCGTGCTCCATGCGCCGGGGACGTACTGCACGTACGAGCCACAGCGCGCGAGCGATGTGTTCTCCATGTGGCAATCGCTCATCGCCGACTATCAAGTTGTCGACCGGGCGTTGCTGGTGAAGGACATGCCGGAGGACAAGCACAATGACTTCGACTATATGATTTCTCTGCTGGATTGGGACGCCAACGTCGACCCGAACTTTAAGGATCGCTTCTTCCTTTCGCCGAAACCGACCGATGATTCCGGTGAGGGGTATAGGGAAGAGTGGATCACCTATGGCAGTGAGTGGTTCAGTGCCAAGAGCCTGACGGTGGAACCGGGCCAAACGGTGACCGTCAAGGATAAGGGCGCTTACGGGGTGATCTGCATCCAGGGTACCGGTGATTTTGGTGTGCATCGCATGTCTTCCCCGGTGATGATCCGTTACGGGCAGATGACCGAGGATGAGTTCTTTGTCTCTGCGCAGGCGGCGAGCGAGGGGGTGGAGATTACCAACCTGAGCGGGACCGAACCGCTGGTGATGCTTAAGCACTTTAACCCCGGCAACCCCGATATGCCCTCGATGGGCTAGGGCCAAATATGGCTGCGAACTATCTATCCGATTTGGTGGTGGTCATCGGCCAGCCGATTGCCGAAAACCCCACCATCGTGATGCAACAGGCCGCCTTCGACGAACTGGGCCTCAACTGGCGTTACCTGAACATCGAGGTAAGCCCGGAGAACCTCGCCGATGCGATGCGCGGTGTGCGAGCTTTCGGCATCAAGGGGATGAACTGTACCATTCCGCACAAAATCGCGGTGATGGAACACCTCGACGAAATTACCGAAGACGCGCAGGTTATCGGCGCGGTGAACACCGTCAAACGCGACGGAGACCGGCTCATCGGCACCAACACCGATGGTAAGGGGTTTCTGTATGGGGTACGTCACGATGCGAGCCTCGACCCGGATGGCAAGCGCGTGGTCATGCTTGGGGCGGGCGGCGCTGCACGCGCCATCGGCACGGAACTCGCCTTTGCGGGCATCAGCGAACTCATCGTCGTGAATCGTACGGTCGACCGGGGTGAGGCCCTTGTGGCACGGCTGAAAGAAAAAACGGGTGTCAATGCGACTTTTGTTCCGTGGGACAGCACCTATGTCGTGCCAGACGGCGTCGATATTCTTGTCAATGCGACGTCGATCGGGTTGTTCCCCGATGTTGACGCCATGCCCGATGTCGATATTTCGGGCGCATCGGGAAGCATGCTGGTCTGTGATGTCATCCCGAACCCGCCGAGCACGCCGTTCCTGCGAACGGCAGAAGCGCGGGGGATGCCCACGCTCGATGGCCTTTCGATGCTCGTTTACCAGGGTACGATCGGTTTTACATATTGGACCGGGCAGGAAGCGCCGGTAGATGTGATGAAGAAAGCGCTACAAGCGGCATTCGGAATCTCATAATAGGAAGCTTGAGGTGTAGCACGGGTGCTGCACCTCAAGCTTGTGGTCTGCTCACTCTATAATTTCGCCATCCGCAATTAGCCAAACTATACAATTACTGGAACAGCATTGTAAAAACTATCGGAACAACAGCCCACTCAAGGTCATGTTGTGTATAATTGTGCGTACAAACGACAAGACGAATTAGGGATGTGGCTTTATGGCAAGCCTTGAGGGTCAGCGGCTCGGCCAATACGAGATTATCGAAGAAATCGCGAAAGGCGGTATGTCTACCATCTATCGCGCACAGCAAACATCCATTAATCGCGACATCGCCCTGAAGCTCTTACCACCGAACTTCACGCACGATGACACGTTTTTGGAGCGTTTCAGTCGTGAGGTGGAGGTTTTCGCGGCGTTGCAGCACCCACATATTTTGCCCATTTACGATTACGGCGAGGCTAATGGTAGTCCGTTTATCGTGATGGCCTACATCCGTGGCGGCACGCTGGGCGATCTCATCGCGAGGGGGCCGATGCCACTGCCCGAAGTCGTTCGGCTCACGAAGCAAATGGCACAGGCGCTCGACTTTGCGCATAGCAAAGGCATCATCCACCGAGATTTTAAGCCCGGTAATGTATTGATCGACGAGCAGGGCAACACGTACCTTGCCGACTTCGGTCTCGCGAAGGTCATGGAGTCGAATTCGAATATCACGGGTACGTCGATTCTCGGCACGCCCGCCTATATGGCTCCAGAACAAGCCTCGTCCGACCCGTTGACGCACGCCATCGATATTTATGCGCTCGGCGTCACGCTATATAATATGCTCACCGGCAAGGCCCCGTATGCAGCGTCCACGGCATCGGCGGCGCTGGTGGCGCACATCGTCCAGCCGATCCCCAACATCCTCAAGGAAAACCCAGACCTGCCACCGGCTCTGCAAACCGTGGTTCAGAAGGCGCTCGCCAAGAAACCCGATGATCGGTATCAGACAGCGGGGGAGCTTGCCCGTGACCTCGAAACCGTGTTGATGGGCGGGGGCAGCGTGCCGCAGATTACGACCCAGAAATCTGGCCTGCTGATGACCAATATGATCGGTCACGTCATCTTTGCAGACAACGCATTGATGAGCCTGCTCAAGCGGCATCAGAGCGAAGCCCGCACGATTATTGGGCGTCCGTTAGATTCGGTCCTGGGGATTCCCGCATCGACGTCTGCGGAATTGATCGACGCGATAAAGAACATGAACGAGATCGTCGACCTCGAACTAACGATCACCGACGCGCACGGCAAACAGAAGCCGGTTTCGTGCTATGCGGTTGCCACACGCGATAGCGAGGGGGCGTTCGTCGGCTCCGATATTACACTCACCGTCATCGTGTCCGACACGACACCGCCCAGCGGGGCCTTCGACCCGAACCAGCAGACGATGAACTCGAAGGAAACCAACTTCCTTCAGATATATTTCGTTAAACAGGTGGATTCTCTGTACACGCTTATCGAACAGTGGGCTGGGCGGCGTGTCGCGCACCAATTGCAAGAGATCATCAACGAAACAGGGCAACGCAATGTGTGGCCCATCAATATGACAGACGGGCACATCACGGTGGAGATCAAACGCACCGATGTGGATATGTACCAGGCGTTGCTGGCGCGTGCGATGACGTATGCCGCCGAGATCATCGGCAAGCAGCAGGTCATTCGAGAGTTGGAGTACGTCAACAAGAACATGGACCGCCATGTCATCGCGGCAGTTCAGAAGATGGGACTCGACGAACTTTACAAAGACCTGCTGTAGTGTGTTAGATTAGGCCATGTGAATATCGAAGACTACAAGGGATTTTTAAGGCATGTCGACCGTAGATATTATCAACATCGTACTTGATATCGTCCTGGTGCTCGTATCGCTGTGGATGGTGTACTACGTACGTGGCATTGGTGGTGTGGTGGGGCGTACGCTCACATTCATTACCATCGGCATAGTGATCTTGGGGGCGGCTCACTTGCTCGCGACCCTCACCGGTGACCTTCTCGCCCAATGGGACGGCCCGATTCACCGCGTTGTAGTGCTCGTAGGCTTCATCGTGTTGGTGGTTGGCTTCCGCCAGATGCAAACGATGCGCCGCTAGCTCAAACTCCCCCACCCGTTGAACGCGATGGGGGGGGTATCCATACATCAATCAGCGGTTAGTTCAGCAACATACCCAGTATCGTATACCCCACATGGAACCCCATGTGGGCGGCGATTGCTGCTTCGAGGCCGCGCCGCCAGTATAACCAACCGAACAACAATCCCACACTGTTGAGCGCCAGTGCCATCGCAACGAGAGTTGGCGACAGGTCGGCGCCGAGTAAAGCCACAGCGGCAGGCAAATGCCCCAGCCCAAATAACACCGTCACAATCACATTCACAATCCAGAAGCCAACCACACCCGGTTTGCCGTTTCCATCGCCACGAACCTTTCCGGCAATCCACAACAATAGCGTCATCAATCCCAAGCGCATGAGCAGTTCTTCGGTGATGCCACCGTATAGGAAAGCATTGCCTAAACCCAACCACAGCGGCATTTCGAAGACGAGATTCAGTGATAACCCCGTAACCGGCAGGAAGACCAGCCAATACGCGGCGAGGGCCAGTAAGCCAGCAAGTACACCACTCATCGCGCCAATGAGCAAGCGAGCGCTTACCCCCTCGCGAACTGTGCCTGCCAGTATCGGTGTCGGTTCGAAGCCCATGCTACGCGCGAGCATGAGGCCGCCCCACACCGCCACCGCGACGATTGCGCCAGTCTGCAAGGTTGTTATGGTGAGTAAGAGTGCAGGTGGAGGGAGCGGTTCGGTCTGGCCCATTGCCGCGACGATGCCAGGCAGTGCAGTGACAATGAACACGCTATACGCGAGCACACCGAGCATTCCGGCGGCAAACAGCCAGGCGAACTGTGTTCGAAAGGGTATGCCGGTGAAGGTGTGATGCTGTGACGTCATGGTTGTGTTGTGCATGCTATTGCTCCGTGATTCGTTGGGGAACAGGTCTACAGCCCCAGGAAAACACCCACGATGATGATGCCCATCCCAATCATCGATGTGAGGGCGGATAGTCCACCGAGTGCAATCGGAAGGCGCGGCATTTCCGCAAATTCATCCTCAACGCTTGCCAGCCAGTTGATCGTGTCCTTCGCACCCAGTGCGACCGATGCAAACACCATCAGTACCGCCGCTACGGTTTCGAACCGTGCACCCAATGGCGACATCTGCACAGCTAGCGCCAAACTGATCAAGGTTGGTCCCCACATCAGCGCGCCGATGTGAACGAAGCGCAAGTACTTCGGATAGGTTGGATTCTTCTGCCGGATCATAGCGGCGGGTATACCCGTCACGAGACCATAGGCGATGTTCAGCACACCGCCGAGGATGAGAATCTTCGCTGCGATTTCCACGGTGTAGTCCCCCATTTTGTCAGACGCATACAGTACGTGAAAACAACCCACCGGGTTGTAAAGCACAGCATAAACAGGTGAATGTGGTTTTGCAGGAGTGTTAGAAGGTTGGTTGAACAGGTAGCTTCAAAAACAAATGGGGGAAGGTTGCCCGGGCTTCCTTCCCCCACCCCTGCGGCATTTGAACAACCAGAGCCTAGCTTATTCTACGCCGAGGTAGGCTTTCTGGACTGAGGGGTCTTGTTGGAGTACTTTGGCATCATCGCTGAGTACGATTTCGCCGGTTTGCAGCACATAACCACGATGCGCAATATTCAAGGCCATGAGAGCGTTCTGCTCCACGAGCAAAATCGTCATGCCGTCTTTGTTGATGCGCTCGATCGTTTCGAAGATGAGGTCCACCAATACCGGTGCCAACCCCATCGATGGCTCATCGAGCAGCAGCAGCTTCGGCTGCGACATGAGTGCGCGGGCCATCGCAAGCATTTGCTGTTCGCCACCGCTCATGGTGCCAGCGAGTTGTGTTTTTCGCTCACCAAGGCGTGGGAACAAATTGTACATATACTGGATGTCTTCTTCGATACCTACCTTATCGTTGCGATGATACGCGCCCATTTCCAGGTTCTCACGGACGGTGAGCTTGGCGAAAACGCCACGCCCTTCGGGCACCATCGCGATGCCCTTCGGCACCAGTTGGTTGGGTCGATACACGTCGATGTTTTCATCGGCAAACATGACGTGGCCCTCGCGGGGCTGCATCAACCCGCTGATGGTGCGCAGCGTGGTCGTTTTGCCTGCGCCATTACCGCCGATGAGCGCGATGATTTCGCCCTTGTTGACATCGATCGTGATGCCCTTCAGCGCGTGGATTTTGCCATAGTAGGCGTGCACATTGTTGACTTCGAGCAGTGTCATGGGGTGGGTACCTCGTTCTTCGTTGCGGCAGCGGCACCACTGCCCAGGTAGGCTTCGATCACTTGTGGGTTCTTCTGGATGTCCTCCGGTAGCCCTTCGGCGATCTTCTTGCCGTAGTCGATGACCGTGATGTGTTCGGAGATGCCCATTACGACGCGCATGTCGTGTTCGATAAGCACGACGGTGATGCCGAGTTCATCGCGCAATTGGCGGATGAATTCCGTCGTTTGGGCGGTCTCGCGCGGATTCATACCCGCGGTCGGCTCATCGAGCAGAATGAGCTTCGGCTTGCTGGCAAGCGCCCGCGCAATTTCGAGCCGCCGTTGGTCACCATAGGGCAGGTTTTTCGCGAGCAAGTCACCTTTACCCTTCAGGCTCACGAACTCCAGCAACTCACGAGCGCGCACCTCAGATTTTTCGTCTTCTTCGCGGGTGGGCTTGGTTCCAAAAATCGACCCCCACCACGTCGCCTTCAATTGGCTTTCCTGCCCTACCATGATGTTTTCGATGACCGTCATGTTGTTGAAGAGCCGGATGTTTTGGAAGGTGCGCGCAATGCCTGCGCGGGTAATCTGGTCGGCAGATCGACCGTTCATACGCTGGCCGTCGAACACCAATTCGCCTTCGTCGATTTGGTAAAAGCCCGTCACACAGTTGAAGAACGTCGTCTTCCCGGCACCGTTGGGGCCGATGATGCTGGCGATGGACCCGCGCGGAATTTCGAAATCGAGATGATCGACCGCCACGAGGCCGCCGAAGCGCTTCGTCATGCCATCGGCAGAGAGAATCATGTCAACCATTGTTAGTCTCCTGTCGCTACAACCGATGCCGATTGGGCTTCTTTGGCGGTTTCGAGTTCGCGCTGTCGCACCTTGCTAGGCCACAGCCCCTCGGGGCGCGAGCGCATCATGATGACGAGTAGCGCACCGTACAGCAGCAACCGATACTCGCTGAATTCGCGCAGGAGCTCCGGTAGGCCAACAAGCACCAACGCACCGACGACGACACCGGGGATGCTGCCCATACCGCCTACGATAATCAAGCTTAGCACGTTTACCGACACCAACAGGCCGAAGCTCTGTGGGAAGATCGTGCCGAGCTTCGTCGCGAAGATGGCCCCGGCGAGGCCGCCCGTCGCTGCACTGAGCGTAAACGCCAGCAGTTTGGCCTTCGCTGTGTCGATGCCCATCGCGCTGGCAACGTCTTCGTCCTCGCGAATCGCCATCCACTGCCGCCCGGTGCGCGAGTTGTTCAGCCGCACGGAAACGAAAATCGCGAGAATACACGCCGCGAAGATCACATAATAAATTTGCTGCGGGCCATCGAGCGAGATGCCGAAGAAGTTGATTTTCGGGATGGCGAGCACACCCTGCGCCCCACCTATAAACGGCGACAATGCGTCGCTTAGCGCGAGTAGGCGGATGATTTCGCCGAAGCCGAGCGTGGCAATCGCGAGATAGTCACCGCGCATACGGAGCACTGGCACCGCAAAGATGAAGCCGGTGAGCATCGCGCCGAGCACACTGAGTGGGAGCGCAATCCAGAAGTTAAACAGGTCGAAGCCGATGCGCTCGGCAAAGCCCAGCGCACCCGTGGAGGTGAGCACCCCCATGATGTACGCGCCTACCGCGAAGTTCGTCACATAGCCGAGGTCTAGCAGGCCAGCCAGGCCGATGGCGATGTTCAAGCCCAGGCCCATGAGAATGTACAGACCCACATTGCTAAGCACCTCGCTGATGAACGTCCCTGTGAGCCAGGGCAGCGCAAGGATAAGGGCAGCTAGCAGGCTAAGGCCGACACGCCGTGCGCCGTTTTTCTGCGTTTCGCCGAGGTTGCTGTACCCGGTTTTCACATTATCGCCGGTATACTGCCAGATGATCGCAAGCACCGTCGTGACGCCGAAGACGACCAGCGCCGCATTTGCGTACATCTCGCCACGACGATAGAAGAAGTCGATCACGTCGTCGCTGAATAGCTGCTCCATGACGAGGCTGACAAGCTCACCCATCACGGCCAGGCCCAGCGTCCACGCAACACCCTGGATGAGGCCATTGCGTATTTTATTCGGGATGAGGTAAACGGCAGCGCCCACAAGTCCAGCGATGGTCATCCAAACAATGAGCAACAAGGTGCCCAGGAAACGACTTTCAAGGTCGAAGGTGAGGATTTCCATCAAGTCGCGGGTGATACTGACGAACATGCCGCGAATAT
>CAYSVE010000139.1:0-10839 GCA_964434365.1 uncultured Anaerolineaceae bacterium
GAGGCCTTCGATAAGGTGGGGCGCTTGCTCGGGCTACCCTTCCCAGGTGGCCCGAACATCGATCGCGCCGAGCACAATGGCAACGCCGAAGCGTACAACTTCCCGCGTGCCAAATACGGCGACGACTCCCTCGACTTCAGCTTTAGCGGCCTCAAAACGGCGGTGATGCGCGAGGTTACTGTGCAGCCGAGTTCGACAAACAAGCGCGAGCGCGGGGCCGAAAAGAAGGCCCAACTGCGCGCGGATGTCTCGGTGGCCGATGTGGCCGCGAGCTTTCAGGCGGCACTCGTCGAAACGCTGGTGGAAAAAACTGCCCGTGCCGCGAAAGCGTACGGCGCAAACGAAATTTTGCTCTCTGGCGGGGTGAGCGCAAACACCGGGCTGCGGCAAGCGATGCGCGATGGCACCGACCTGCCCGTGCGCTACCCACCGCTTTACCTGTGTACTGATAACGGCGCGATGATCGCCGCCGCTGCCCACTATCGGCTGGGGCTGGAAACCAGCCTCGGTATGGATGTATTGCCCATGTGGCCCTTGAATAACGAAACCTATGAGGTGGTTTAGTGCAGTTTTTCGGTATGTTCTGTGGCGCGCGATGGGGGGTAAACCCATGATGCGCCTGTATCTCATTCGTCACGCTCAGTCCACTAACAATGCCAACATCGACCAACCCGGCAACCGTGAACCCGACCCACCGCTGACCTCGCTGGGTGCCAACCAGGCCAGTTATCTGGCGGCGCACTTCCACAGCAGCACCAATATCGACCGCGCCACGGAAATTACGTGGTCCAACGGGGATGCCCCCGGCTACACGATTCATCGCATCATTTGCAGCCCCATGCAGCGCGCGCTACAGAGCGCTCGTCCGCTTGCGACAGCCCTTGAGGCCCCCGTGTGTGTATGGCCCGATGTCTGTGAACGTGGCGGCGTCTTTCTGCGACAGAACGGGCGCTTCCACGGGTATCCTGGCCTCACACGCTCCGCAATCGCGGCGACGTACCCCGGTTTCGAGCTTTCCAACGACATCACCGAAAATGGGTGGTGGCGCGGGGACCTCGAACCACGCGGCGATAGCTGGCAGCGCGCGGTTCGTACGGCGGAACGCCTGAAGGATTATGCCCGCAACGACTGGCGCGACGACAACGTCGTGATGATTATCCATGCTGGGTTTGGCGATGCCCTGCTGAAGGCCTTGCTCGGCGAAACCCGTGATAAAGAAGACACGTACTTCTACTTCTACAACACGTCGATCACTCGCCTAGACTTCAGGGCGAGTGGTAGCGTCGTGTTACGTTGCCTCAACCGCGTCGAACACTTACCTACGGAGATGGTTAGCTAACCTATGCAGATATACCTTGTGCGTCATGGACAGTCTACGGGCAATGCGACCCCGAACAAGGTTAAACCCTACGACGATTACCCCCTCACCGAACTCGGCGAACAACAGGCCGAGCGCCTGGGTGTGCACCTCCGCGATAACGTGGAGGTAGACCAAGCCAGCGATACCCTCGCCTGGCGCGAGGGCGACCACGAGTACCTGCGCTATCGCTTCAAGCGGTTGCTGTGTAGCCCGATGCAGCGTGCCCTGCAAACCGCCACGCCGACCGTGCGTAGTTTGGAGCTGCGAGCAGAAATTTGGCCGGACCTGTTCGAGGTGGGTGGGTTGCGCAACAAGGGCCTCAAGCGCAGCGAGATTCGCGAGCGCTTCCCCGACTTTGGCATCCCGAAGGACATCGACAGTGAGGGTTGGTGGGGTGGTGTCGTGGAAACGCGCGCACAGGCCCATGCCCGCGCGAAGGAAGTCGTCGCGACGTTGAAGGAGCGCGCCCGCGACGAATGGCGCGGCGATAACATCCTCCTCGTGGGCCACGGCGATTTCACGCGGCTGTTGCTGTTGGGGCTGCTGAACCAATTGCCCGACGACGCCGGGAAGCGTCACCCGGTGCACTACGAAACGTACAATACGTCGATTGCGCGGGTCGACCTCGACAGCAACCAGGCGGGGCTGCGCTACGTCAACCGGGTGGGCCATCTGCCGCCCGATATGGTGACCGCGTAACTTGCAACACCATGCAATCGGGGAGTACACGAGCGTGCTCCCCCTTTTTATGTGCTGATGCCTGGGTTTGCGCCCACGACTGCATTTTTTGTAATGTAGCGTAAGGGTTTAACATCTACGCGAAATATTTATCAACAGGGTGTTGTACTCATGCGACACTTAGTTAACGGGCGTTTTCAAATCCAACATAAGTTCCAGAAATCGTGGTTAAGCCCTGTTATGGTTGGGGTCAACTGAAGCGTTTTTAGGGAGCATCCTAGCCATGACCCACATCATCACCAGCCTGTGCCTGCGCGACGGCGCCTGCGTGGAAGTTTGCCCGGTAGAGTGCATCGTACCCGGCCAGCCGGAGTCCGAGTGGCCCTGGTACTACATCGACCCGGACACCTGCATCGACTGCGGCGCTTGCATCCCCGAATGCCCGTACGAGGCCATCTTCATCGAAGAAGAAGTGCCCGCCGAGTACGATATGGCTGCCGGCCAAGAGCGCATGGACCACGGCACCAAGGAACTCACCACCGCCGACGGTGGCGAAGTCGTCGACCTCACGGATGACATTCAGCCGAACTACGACTTCTTCAGCAGCGGCCCTGGCTACGACGCCCTCGGCTAAACCGTTAATTTTGCCTTTGCCCCTTCGTCAATCGCGAGGGGGCGACTATTTTCCCCTGCCATCCCTCTCGAACTTGCGCTAAACTATGGCCCTCTGCAGAAAAATTTGCTAGAGGTTGGCGTGAGCGACAATATGGCCCGTGCCATTTACACAACATCAACGGAAGCCGACGTCACGGTGGTTGCACACAGCACCGATGTCGACCCGCAAGCGTGGCGTCCGTACGTGGCACTGGAAGCACTCCCACAAGCAACCGCCTATGGCCTGTTCGATGGCCCCGACGGCGCATCTATCGCCGCTGTGGTCACCGACGCCGAGGCCCCGATCGAAAGCTATACCCTGGTGAGCAAGGACACCCTTCGTCAATTGGGGGGGAACCTGGCTCCGTTGTTTGCGGCTGCCGCAACCCCCCCCAAGCTGAATGGCACGAACGATGCCCTGCCACCCCTGGCGATTTTGCCAGAGCGCTGGCCGGTCGCTGAACGTCGGGCGGCGTTCGAAGGGTTGCTAGCGCAAATCGGCGGCGATATTACCACCGCGCTGTCGATACTCGGAGCAGCGCTCCACGAACAGCGCCTGATCGTGCGGAAGTACCCGGCTGGCGATCGACTCGCATTCGTGCAGGGGCTTATGGCCCTCCTGCCTTCGACGGCCCGTGCCGAACTGACCTTCAGCACGTACCTTACCAGCAGCGCCGAGGCCGCGACCCCGCGCGTGGTTTTCAGCGCGGGAAACAACACCTCACGTTGGGTTATCGACTGGGAAATGCAGGCCTTCCCCGACGATAAAGCTGTTTGGAGTGGGTACGTGGCCCAACTTGCGACCCTTTGGGCGGGCGACGTGCCAGCCTTCCTCGATGCCATCGACGACATCGACCAACTCGCGGTTTGTGTCCCTGTCGAACAAAGTGCGATTGCGCGGCTAGATCGTATTGTCGAGTTGCATACGCTGGATACGCGCATCGTGGCTGAGGATGCCACCGCCCCCGAGAAGCTGAAAGCGGCCCTGCACGAAGGCGACCTGCTACCCTTAGACGTGAAGGAGCGCTTCGCGCGGGCTTTGCTGCCGCATGCCCTCAACAACCGCGACTTCGAGGCCGATAGTCTCATCGCAGCCTATATGGACGAATATCCGGCTATCGATGCGGTGATTTTTGCCGACATGAACGATCTGCTGGAGTTCGAGCCAGACCTCGTGTACACATTCGTACGACAGCGGCTCAGCGAGGGCGTCACCCCGCGTTGGTTGGGGCGCTTGCAGGACGCAGCGGTGTGTTCGCTGCGTGTGGCTATCGCCAGCGATGAGCCGAACACGATTGTCAACTGGTTGCGGCTTATCGCCCGCGAACCCTCGCGCTACGAACTGAACACCGTGTTGAAGGAGGGGCTGCGCGCTTCGACGGAGCGCGCCTATAGTGATAGCACGCTGGCCCTTGGGCTGTTGAGTATCGCTGCGCGGCACGCGCCCAATGTGCTCGATAGCCTGCTCAACGATGAAAAGCTCGTCGATGCGTTGCCGGAACCCTATACCGCTGCTCTGCTGAAATACGATCGCGCCGCGCTCGGTGAACTGCAAGCGCAAGCGCCCGCGCTCTACCTCGCTGGGATGATGCGCGCGGCCCGCGACCACGCCCCCGGGGCATTTACGAATGCTGCCCTCGAAGCGCTGTGGACGCAGTACAGCGCCGAGGACGGCCCGGCCACAGCAGGGCTTATTCTCGCGGAATGCGCAGACAGTGGCCCCGAGTGGCTGAACGGTAGCCTGCAAGAGACGCTGCTCGCGCTCAGCCTTACCGAACGCACCGATCCGATGTTCCGCAAGCTGGCACACAACATGGCACAGGTGGGCACCCTCGGCGACCGGCTTGGCCCGGCACTCATCCGTAGTGGTCGGGGGCTCAACGCTGTGCTCGATACCATCGCGACGCTAGCCGCCGCCAACGACCTTACCCAACAGGAGGCGGCCAACCTCTACTACGAACTGCTCAACGAGTGGGGGTGGATCGAGGCGACGATGCCGCTGATGGAGCAGTTCGCGCGCACGCTGACGCAAAACCCCGAAGTCGACGTGCCAGACAACGTGCTGGAAACCCTGTTGGATACCGCCGCCGAGCATCGCGACGAGAGCCTCGCGCGGGTGGCCGCACTGCGCCTGCTGAAAATCGCTGGGGCCGAGCACCAATCAAGCGCCGATGACGGGCAGTTCGTCGAGCGGTTGCAAAGTGTTTTCGGGCGGCTTGCCTGGAGCAATTCCGCTCGTCAGGCGGCACTCGATTGGTGGCGGACGTACATCCAGGGGTTGCAAGCGGCCCAACTGAGCCGCCTCGCTAAGGCAATGGACGGCCTGCGCGTGCTGGAAAGTGCCCAGCACATTCTGCGGAGTGTGAGCGCGCTGCGCAAGCTGCTCGGCAAGCGTGACCTCAATGACTTCGCCGAAAGCATCAACACGGCTTACAACGCGCTAGAGTTGCTCGCGGAGTCGTTCGAGCCGGACGACAAACAAACGAAGCCCATCAGTTTCGACCCGGAGACGGTGCGCAGCGAAATGGATCGCCTCAGCAGCGACATGACACCCCACGCGCGGCAAATCCTCGCGAATTCGTTGAAAGGCCTTGCGGCGCTCATCGCGCAGATGGGCGACAACCGCAGCAAGGGGTCGTTCGCGCGCCGCAGCGACAACATCGACCGCTCGCTGATGACCGGGGAGCAACAGCCCGGCAGCGCTGTCGACGCCATGAAGTGGCTGGCAGGGTACTTGCGTGGCTCGCAGGATACCGAGGACAGTTAGAGACTCGCACGGCTTTTAGAAATCATTTCGAATGCTTCTTCCATCGTATCGGAAAGGGCATAATGCGCACCGATTTCCGGGTACAAGCGGTCGATCATTTGCAGTAACACGCGCGTGGGTAACACGCTGCCAACGATTATCATCTGTCCGTAGCAACGGTACATCTGTGAATGTGCCCGGTGTGTGTTCCGCAAATGGATAAGGCCGCCGGGATATGTACCATGTACGCCCCGCATGTCCGCAATTATGTCGAAACGGCCAAATGTTTTGGAGACCATACTGCGAACTCGGGAAGCCGCACCCGAGCAATCTTCCCAGGTCCAATATGGGTCGAAATCGAAAAGCAGAACCCGCTGTGTTCGGTCAAGCCAACGAACCCGGATTGCCATCTGCACCTCCATAACGATGTTCATCCGTCAGTTGCTCGCAGTATATGTGAAATACTCTTAACACGCCAGCGAGGCCGTTACCTGTGTGAGCGGTTTTCGACGCGGTAGAATGTCCACTTGAGGAGGGTGCCGTAGCCGTATTTGCGCGCATAGTCGACAGCGATTGTCGCTGCAAGGTCGATGTCGGGTGCGCGGTTGCCGAAGAGGAGCACAGTGCCGCCTTCGAACTGAAATTCGTACTCCTCGAAAACAAATGGAATCTGGCGGCGGTCCCAGTCGTACGATTCATAATCGTTTCCCCATTCGTACACACGCACAAAGATTTTGTCCAAATACCATCTCTCGTAGTGCCAACAGCAATACGATTATACGCCCTAAACACAAAGCCGAGGACGTTGGTCCCCGGCTTCGATTATTTGGGCGGTAACCTCGGTCGTTAGCCGAAGTAGCCGCTTTCGCGGATGATTTCCTCGCCGCCGACCTGCGTTGCCTCAGCGACGGTGCAGCCGGTTCGTTGCAAGTAGGCCTGCACCACATGGTACCCGATGGCATAGCCGCCGAAGTTCGGCATCCCTACTGGTTCGGTGCCGGGCATCATCTCCACGGCCCAATCGCCGAAGATGTATGGGCGCACCACGTTGAAGCCGCTGTCCGTCAGGTGGTCTGCGATGAGTGCTCTTGCCGTCGCGAGGGTGTCCTCGGTTTGGTCCTCCACGAAAAAGCCGACGTGCTCCGCGCCGAATTGCTCCGTCGCGAACGATTCGGCCAGCCCCTCGTGGACGATGTAATCGCCAACAGAGGTATTCATCATATCGAAGGGATGCACCGTGAAGCGCACGTTGTGGTGGAACTCATGCGCGACAAGCCCTTCGAGGCGGCTGAGATTGTAGTCGTTCGGTTGGCTATATACGGCCATCACCTCGCCCGCGAACGCACCGAAGCCGGTGTAGCCCCGGTTGTTGGGGTCGTTGCGGTTGATGTCTGCGAGCAGGATGCCGACCGTCACGCTATCGAACGAGGCGTTCGGGAACTGCGCGGCGGCCTGCACCATCGCCGATTCGGCACGCACCCAGGCATCCGCCGTTTCGAGGGCGTCGAGCGCAGCGACTGCGCCCGGCAACCCCTCGGCATCGAGCATGCCCCATTGGGCGGCAGTCTGCACGATGTCGTCGCCACCAAAGCGCAAAAACGTCGTCGGGAACGCGGCCAGAATCTCATCGGTGTAGATGGCCTGCGCGGCGTCATGGTTCGGGGCGGCGAGCATCCGCCGATAGAGCTTATTCGTCGGTAACACGTGTATCTGCATGGGTGTGTTCCTTGTAATGGTCGATAGCCTTGCCGATGAATGCGCCAAGCTGTGGCCCGAACATGCGATGCTCCGGCGGGATGTTGTCGTTTTCGTACATGCGCCGCACACTCGCCTCGATCTCCCGGTCGCCGCCAGTGAAGGCCGTGACGAGGTCGTAGGCTTGCGCCGCGAGGGCCTGTACTGCCGGGTGCGATGGCTCGTGGTGCTGCTCGGCCTCGAAGGCTGCGATGAGGTCGCGCCACTGCTGTTGAATTTGTAGCAGCTCGCCCTCCGAGGGCTGCCGCGATCGAATGTCGGCAAGTTGCCCCGGCGTGTAGTATTGCCGATACCACTCATCGCGGTCGTCGGCCAATACCCCACGGATGACATCGCATACGACATGCCAGTCGGCGGCCTCGGCGTCCGTCACCACGGCGACGGATTGCTCCAGCGCTGCCGCGACTTTGCCCAACCGCGCGATTTGCGCCTCCACGACTGCCTGCTGTGCCCGGAGTGCCTTCGCGGCGTCGTAAGCCGGGTCGGCGAGCATGTCTCGTACTTCGTCCAGCGTAAAGCCGAGGTACTTCAGGGTGAGGATTTGCTGGAGTTGCAGCAGGTCGCGCCGGGTGTAGTGCCGGTGATTGCCCTTGCGGGCAGGCTTCAACAGGCCGATTTCGTCGTAGTGGTGCAGCGTCCGCACGCTGACACCCGCCAGGTCGGCGAACTCCTGTACGCGGTAGGTCATCGGGTAACCCCTCATTTCATCGACAAGCCAACCATACAACCTCACGTTGCGTGAGGTTCAAGGGGTATGGTATCAAAAGGTTGTCAATAAGGTGGAAGAATGTTCGGAATGGGGAAAGCCTGGCTGTAATTTGGGATAAACTTGGGATAATGCAGGTGAACTTGGGTAAACCTTGGCTTTACGGAAAAGTAACTTCCATTGCACGCCGCAACTCGAAGTAAGCCAACTCCTGCCGTTGATATGCGCTGACATCGCTGGCATCGACCGCGATTTGGGTGCCGTAGGTCGTATTGGGCACACGGAACAGCACTGTGATGGTGTTGAGGTCGGCACGGTTGCTGGCCCCGGCATTGTTGATGCTTGTGAGCACGTCGACCCACATCACGCGGCGTTCCTCGGCGGTGCGGGGTGGGGCGTCGGTTTCTAGTTGAACGCTACGGGCGGGTTCGTTGTAGTACAGGTTGAGGATGATGAATCCGTGCTCGTTGGCAGTCGCGAGAAGGCTTTCCTCCAGGTCTTCGATAAAACGTCCGCGCTCGTAGGGGGCAGGCCGGGCCAATAAATACGCGACCGACACCAACGCCAGCAGCAGGAAGATCCCCTGCAAGCGCTGTATTCGTTTGGCGCGTACCTCGGTGCGTATTTCATCGTAGATTGGGGTTGGCTTTTCGCCGATGCGGTCGATTTCGTCGTAGAAGGCGCGCGCCTTTTCGCTCTCCCACAATTCGCGTAGGAGCAGGCGTGCTTCGTCTGGGTTACCTCTCTCCAATTGAACATACACGCGGTGAAAGCGGTTTGGGCGTCCTAGCATTTATTTGCTGCTCATCGGTTCCCAGTAACCCTTGGCGATGAGTTCCTGCAACACAACCGTGAACATCGTTTGCACGATACCGCCAGAAAGGGTGGTGTTATCTTCACCGTGTGTTAGAAAGCGCACGCACTCACCGACCGTGTAAATATTCGCATCGCGCAGAACCCCCTTTACATTGGGGCTGAGGTCCAACACATCGATGGACACGTTGTAGAGCACGAATTCCGCTGGAGGCCAGTAGCCGCGGGCCATCAGCGCTGGTTTGATGTGGTGCGTCACGCTATCCCACGCCTCTTTACGTACCGCGAGCATCGCATCGGGCAACCGCAGGAAGAAATCCAGGCAGTCGCCAACCGTTTCGAGGTGCAGTGTCGTCGCGACTTCGCGACTTTCGTCTGGTAAATCGAGGAAAGAGATGGGCAATAGATAGGGGTTACGCATCATGTAAACACTCGTCGTTGGGTTGGTGGGTTGGTCGCAAATTAACCATCGGTGGCACTCATATAGCCCTGCTCTACCATCGCAGGGAGTATCTTCTGATACATCGCGGGGATGACCCCCGGCGGTAACGTGCTTAACGACGTCCGCTGTTTCGAGAAGAACACCATGCAATCGCCGATCGTGGTTACACCGATAGAAGCCGCCTTAGCGTAGGTATTTTCGTCTAGCCCCAATACACGTATGGGGATGTCATGTGGGTCGCTCGACATGGGGTTATTTCCGTACGCAAGTAATCGTTTGACCAAAACGCGTCGTGATAAACAATGGGACTATTAGTATAGCACACAAAAAAGCCGCCTGAATACGCCAGGCGGCCTGTGAAAAGTGTGAATTTTTCGGGTGTGTTAGAACAACAGGTTCGCGACGGTCGTCACACTGTTGAACAGGCTGGTCGCCAGCATCGGCAAAATACCGAGGATGAGCGTGCCGGCAAACGATGCGTAGATCGCCCAGTTGAGGTATTGTGTTGCGCCCTCTGCCGGGTCGCCGTCACCCTCGTCGTCGCGCAGGTACATGTTGACGACCACGCGCATGTAGTAAAACGCGCTGATGACGCTCGTTAGCACCCCGATGACCGTTAACCACATGAGGCCGCCTCGTACCGCCGCGCTGAACACCAGGTACTTCCCGAAGAAGCCACCCGTTAGCGGGATGCCGATGAGGCTGAGCATGAACACCATCATCATCATTGCCATCAAGGGTTGGCTTTTACTAAAGCCGATGAAGTCGTCCAGCATCGGGCTTTCGCCATCGTTCTTCTCGACGGCCATCACCACGGCGAATGCGCCCATATTCGTGAACATGTACGCCAGCAGGTATACCGCCGCCGATTGTCCTGCAATTTCCCCGACACCCACGCTACCCGCCGCAGCCACCGCCATGAGGATATACCCGGCGTGGGCAATGGAGGAGTAGGCCAGCATGCGCTTCATGTTGGTTTGGGCCAGCGCCACAAAGTTGCCGAGGATCATCGTCAAACCCGCGACCGTCGCCACGGCAAGCTGCCACAGGGTTGCCGTGCCGCCATCGACGATGAGTTCGCTGAGGCCACCGCCGAAGATGCGCACGAGGGCAGCAAAACCGCCTACCTTCGCGGCGATGCTCATGTAGGCCGTCACGTTCGTTGGCGCGCCCTCGTACACGTCGGGCGTCCACATGTGGAAGGGGAACACCGCCACCTTGAAGCCCAACCCCACCAGAATGAGGCCAGAGCCAAGCGCCAACAGCAACGGCGATACCTGAGCCGAGGCGGTGCCATCGGCGATCATCGAAACGGTGTCGAAGATGTTCGATAGGTTGGTGGAGCCGGTTGCGCCGTACACCAGCGCGCTGCCATACACGAAGAACGCCCCCGCAAACGCGCCCAAAATGAAGTACTTCAGGCCGCTTTCCTCGCTTTTGAGGTTGGGGTAGCGGAAGGCCGCCATCACATACAGCGGAATGCTGAGCAGTTCCAGCGCAACGAAGATAAGCACGAGGTCATTGGCGCTCACCATGAACATCGCACCTGTGGCACTAAACAAAATCAGCGAGTAGAACTAACCGCGTTCGATGCCCTGGCGCTTAAGATAGTCCATGCTCAGCAAAATACCGATGAAGGTCGTCGCCAGCACGACCATGTTCAAGAAGCCGGTGAGGTCGTCTGC
>CAYSVE010000140.1:0-10833 GCA_964434365.1 uncultured Anaerolineaceae bacterium
GCGCGCGACGCGGGGGGCCGCTGCGCCCGCTGCGCGCGCTCGCGACGTCTCTGTGGACGTGCGCACGTGCGCGCGCTTGTCCAGAGTGCGAAAGCAGTGAAAAGAGTGAAAAAAAGAGGAAGTGTACGCATGTTTTTTTTTTTTGTGTGTGGTGCGCGCCCCCCCCAAACCGCACTGATGTGAAACACACCCCGGCTATAGCCGTCCACTGACCGACACCCGCGACGATGGTAGAATTGGGAGCAGTCTGTTGCGTGATGATAAGGACACCCCATGCCCCTTCGACTTGTGCTTGCGTTGCTGCTGATGACCGTGCCCACGCTGGCGTTCGGTGGGGCCGCCTCGGCGCAGGAGGCAGAACCTTTGCGTGACTGTACGGCTTTGCATGAGGAGGCGGGAGATTTGGCTCGCTGCCGACCTCTATGGCACCGCCCCCAGAGTGATGTCGCACAATGGCAGGGTTCGTCTGTCGGGAACTGGCCTGAATCGACCTGGATTGCGGACGCTGAAACAGACACTCAGCTATCATTGCGGGTGCTCGTCAGTGAATTCACATTTGACGGCGTAAATCTGGCAATCGTACACGTCGAACAGGTCGGCATCGTGGATGACGCATCGTGACCCGCGACGACATCCGCGCGCTGTACGACAAGCACATGCGCATCAACTACACCTACGGCGGTGCCCGTACACAGCGCACCGCGCACACCGTCCGCTTTATCGACGAGGTTAGCGGGCGCAGCACGATTCTCTATTCTGCGCTGACGGCAGACAACGCCGACGCGGTCATCGCGGAGGAGCAGGCCTTTTTCGGCGGGCTGGGGCACACCCTCGAATGGAAGTGGTACGACTACGACACCCCCGCCAACCTGCTGACCCGGCTACAGGCGCACGGCTTTACACCCGACGACGACGAAGCCATTCTCGTGCTCGACATCGACAACGCGCCGGAGGACCTGCTGAGGCCAATAGCGCATGATGTGCGCCACCTCACCAACCCAGCGGATATTCCGCACGTCGTCGCCACCGTGCTGGACCCCGTCCACAAACCGATACCCGGCATAGCGGCGCGCATCGTCGCGCAAATGCACGAAGACCCCAACAGCCTCGCGTTTTTCGCGGCCTACGTCGCGGATGAGCCGGTGTGCGCGGCGTGGTCCACGCGCAACGCGGGTAGTCCGTTTGCGGGGTTGTGGGGCGGTGGCACGCTGCCCGCGCATCGCGGAAAAGGCGTGTACACGGCGGTCGTCGCGGCACGGCTGCAACATCTTAAGCGGCAGGGGGTGCGCTTCCTCAACGTGGATGCCAGCCCGATGAGCCGCCCTATTTTGGAAAAGCGCGGCTTCCAGCTTATTGCGATGTCGCGCCCCTGTAATTGGAGTCCCAATTCATGATCGATCTCATCCTGTTCGACATCGACGGCACGCTACTGCACAGCGCGGGGGTGGGCCGGGCCAGTACCAAAGGGGCCATGGAAGCCGTCTTCGGTACCTCCGCCGGGCTAGAGAGCCACAGCTTCGGCGGCAAAACGGATTGGCAGACGCTGACCGAACTGCTGCCACACCTCACCACCGCCGAAATCGGCGCGCGGATGCCGCAGTACGAGAAGGCCATCGAGAAGGAAATCGCACGGCTCGCGCCAAACTTCGATGTGCGCCCGTGCGTCGGCGCGCACGAGGTGGTGAAGCAACTCCGCGACCGCGAGGTACCGCTTGGCATCGTCACGGGCAATGTGAGCACGAGCGCGCCGTACAAACTGCGCGCCGCAGGCTTCGAGGACACGTGGTTTCCGTTTGGCGCGTACGGCTCCGAGTCCGTCGACCGCAACGATTTGCCGGGGCGGGCCATCGCCCGAGCAGAGAAATACCTCAAGCGGCCCATTTTGCCGTCGCAGGTACTCGTCATTGGCGATACCGTCGCCGACATCGCCTGTGCGCGGGCCGTCGGCGCGAAGGCCTGCGCCGTGCTCACGGGCCACGGCAAACGGCCTACCCTCGAAGCCGCCCAGCCAGATTACCTCATCGAAGACCTGACGACGTTCTTCGACGCTGTAGACGTGTAGACGCTACGGTTGAGCGTTGGCGTCAGGAAGTCCAAGCACCGCATCGATGACGTGGAAGACACTCTGTTGGTCTTGTTGCAAATTTGGATGCACGATGTATGCGCCGTCATCGAGCCAGATTGCATCGTCGTCGGAGTGAAGCGTGCGCCGCCGGTCGGGGTCGAGGGCCGTCGATATTCGGAAGGGCGAATTGGTGTCGGCGTTTGCGACTGACCTAAGTTCTTCTGCTGTGAGCCGATCGATGACGATGTGACTAAACAATATCTCTGACAACAATTCAGCGTCGCCAAACAGGGCCTCTTCGCTAAGGCCGCTTTCCGCCATGAATTGCTGAAATGCCCCATCGTGAGGTAGAAAAACTGTTACTCGGTTTGGCGCTCCGTCCGAAATCATCTGGAAGAAGGCCCCGTCCGTGGATTCGTCCACAATATCGATCATCCGAAATGCTATCGATAGCTGATCCGCATAATCGCCGGTAGGTGGGGCAACTTCAGCGGATGAGATAGCGGATTCGGCTTCGGCCTGCCCTGCAACTACCGGCGTCCTCGCGTCGCCGCTGCTTTCGTTTGCACGAGGCAATCCTCGTGCCACAAGCCCCACAGCTAAGATGATGACCAGCAGCACCATGATAACCAACGGAAGGCGACGCCCACGTCCCTGGGGCGGCGGGTCGTGTTCGGTACGCTGTACGGTGCGAGAAGGTGCTGCGCTCGGCGTTTTATTTTGCACTACCGACTTTGGCAGTTCCGGCGGGGAATCGGGGCGAGGTGTACGCTGCAATTGTAAAGGTGGCCCAGTTGGCAAATTCTCGGCGCGTTTGTTGATTGCGCTGTACAAATCGGTCAGGGCATCACCGTCGGTCACTCCAGTCGTCATATCGATGTAGTGAATGCTACTGAGGTCACCGGTGAGTTGGGTGCGTGCACGAACCTGCACCGTAACGACCCCTTTTCTGAGACGACGCGCTTCGGTGAATTCCGCCTGACAATAGGCCGACTCGACCGAGTCGTTCGACAAAACATAGAGAAAAATATCGGCCCTGGCAATTTCGTCAAGTATTTCGTTCCACCAAATATCACCGCCACTCAGGTTCGCGTCGAACCACACCGCATCATGACCGTATATTTTGCGGAGCCGCGCCACGAGGGGCACAACAAATTCCCGATCTACCCGGCTATAGGATACGAAGATGTGCGTCATGGTGCCCCCTTTGTTTTACAGCAGCTATACAAAATTATCGCCCCATAACCGGTCGTTGGCAAGGAATCAAAAAAAGGGCCGAGCAAATGCCCGGCCCCTTGGTATGGTTATCTCGCTGAAACGACGGCACTTACGCGCTTAGCTGGAGGCCTCTTCGGTGGCTTCCTCGGCCATTTCCGCTTCTTCCATCGGCTCTTCGGTGGCTTCGGCCATTTCTTCCATCTCGCCCATGTCGTCGGCAGCCATCTCACCGGTCATCGAGGGTGGCAGCAGCACCCCGTCAATCACGTGGATAACGCCGTTGTCGGCCATCAGGTCCGCCGTCGTCACCGTGGCTTGCCCACCATTGAGGATCACCGTCGTTCCGTCGAAGTCCACGGTCAGCATTTCGCCGCTGGCCGTCTCTACCTCGAACGGCACGTCCATCCCGGCGATGTCTGTCGAGAGTACCGCACCCGGTATCGCGTGGTACAGCACAATGTTTTCCAGCAAGCCCTTCGCGCCGCTGGCCGTCTCCGGCGTGAGGCCAAGCGCGGGCAACGCCGCTGCGAAGGCGTCGTTGGTCGGCGCGAACACCGTCAGCGGGCCGTCACCATTCAGCGCGGCGATCACCGGGCCGGAGGAGGCGTCGATGAGCGTGGAGAAGTTCGGGTCACCGGCGGCGATGCGCGCGATGGTGTTCGCTGGCGCCGGGGCTTCTGCCTCGACTGCCACTTCCTCTTCAGCAGCATCGCCGGTCATCGAGGGTGGCAGCAGCACCCCGTCAATCACGTGGATAACGCCGTTGTCGGCCATCAGGTCCGCCGTCGTCACCGTGGCTTGCCCACCATTGAGGATCACCGTCGTTCCGTCGAAGTCCACGGTCAGCATTTCGCCGCTGGCCGTCTCTACCTCGAACGGCACGTCCATCCCGGCGATGTCTGTCGAGAGTACCGCACCCGGTATCGCGTGGTACAGCACAATGTTTTCCAGCAAGCCCTTCGCGCCGCTGGCCGTCTCCGGCGTGAGGCCAAGCGCGGGCAACGCCGCTGCGAAGGCGTCGTTGGTCGGCGCGAACACCGTCAGCGGGCCGTCACCATTCAGCGCGGCGATCACCGGGCCGGAGGAGGCGTCGATGAGCGTGGAGAAGTTCGGGTCACCGGCGGCGATGCGCGCGATGGTGTTCGCTGGCGCCGGGGCTTCCTCGGCCACTTCTTCAGCCGGGGCCGCATCCATCGGCGGAAGCAACACGTTATCGATGACGTGAATCACACCGTTGCTGGCGAAGACATCGGGCAGGAAGACCGACGCACGGCCATTGTTGAGGATCGGCACATCATCCAGCAGCGACACGCTGATGCTCGCGCCGTTGAGGGTTTGCACTTCAAGCGGGTAGGAATCGGCACCCGTGATGACCGAAGCCGGGATCACCCCTTCGACCACGTGATACAGCAACACCTGCGTCAGCAGATCGGTATCGGCGAGTAGTTCTTCCTGGGTCACACCGAGTTCGGCCAAGAGTGTGAGGAAGGCGCCATCGGTGGGTGCGAAAATGGTGAATGGCCCTTCGCTCGCAAGGGTTTCGGCAAGGCCTGCCGCCTGGGCGGCGGCGACCAGCACATTAAAATTCGGGTCGCGTACGGCGATATCCACCACCGTCGGGCCATCTTGCGCCATGGCAGGCACAGCAGCCATCAACAACAAGACCGTTACAAGTAACAAGATCAATCGTTTTTGCATCGAGAAGTGCTCCTATATTGAAGTAAGCGAGTGGAGTTTAGCCACGATTCCCGATGAAGTTGTGAGGAAAATTTTAAGATGCGATTAATGCGAAAGAGCCGCCTGTGGACGGCTCTCTTAGCTACGAGGCACCAAAACATTAGGGGAGCAGAACGTTATCCAGGTAGTGGATAACCCCATTGCGCGTGAAGTTATCCATAAACTCCACCGTCGCGGTGTTGCCGAGCGAAAACGTAAGCCTGCGCCCGTCGTACACGAAGCGGTCGCCCGCGCCAGTGTCATCCACCGTGAGCACGCTGCCATCGAGGGTGGTGATGGGCACCGGCAGGCCGGGGAAATCGGCAAAGACGCGGCTCTCGAAACGGCCTTGGATGATGTGCCGCAGCAGGATGTCGCGCGTGGCGGTGCTGTCGCTGCGGAAGGCAAATTCGTTGATGCCATTCTCGGTGAAATACGTGCGGAAGGCCCCATCGGATGGCGCAAGTACCGTCCAGGGGCCGGGTTCGCCCAGTAGCTCTAACAGGCCAGCCGAGCGCACCGCATCGGAGAAAATTTTGAAGTTCGGTTGTGCGTCCATCCACCCCATGATGAAGCCCGCCGTGCGGACATCGGGCGGGGCGATGGGCGTAAGCGCGTTGCCGGGTATTTGCAAGGTGGGTATAACGGCGGCCTGCGTGGGCGCTATCGTCGGCACGAACACGCGCACATTGGCCGATTGCGAAATGGTGTTATCCACAAAGTAGAAGAGGCCATTGCTGTTGACGAACGGCCCGTTGGTGATCGCGGCGCGGTTGTTCAGCACGAGGCGGCCCGTCCCGCCATCGACAGCGAAGGGGACCAACTGCCCGCCCACCGTTCGCAGCGAAATCGGCGACGAGTTGCGCAGGTTTTCCTCCGACCAGCGGTTACGCAACACGTGGGCGCGCATCACCTGTGTGACGGCTTCGCGGTCGGCATAGAATTGCTCACGCGTGATACCGAGTTCGCTAAAAAATGTCTCGAACGCGCCGTTGGGCACCACGAATACCGTGTATTGCGCGTCGTTGCTATCCAACGCAGGCGCGAGGCCACTGATGCGCAGCGACGAGACGAAGGTATCGTAGCCATCGATGCGATTCAAGGCATCGAAGATCGTCACGGTGGGGTCCTGCGCGGTCGTCGGCGCGGAGAACGCCCCAATCGCCAGCAGCAAAATAATTGGAATGAGGAACAGTTTTCGCATGCGGTACCTCCCAGGAAATAAAAGCGCCGAGGACGGCAGCGCCATCCTCGGCAAACATCTTACCAGAAAACGTGGTTTCGCGACCCTACGGCAACAGTACGTTATCAATCACGTGGATAACACCGTTATCGGTGAAAACATCGGCGGCGATGACCGATGCCCGCCCGCCATCTAATTGCACGCGGTTACCGGGGAAGTCGAAGCCGATGGACACCGTGCTGCCCTGTGCGGTTGTCGCGCTGATGGGCAGGTTCGCGCTCAGGATGTCGGCGGATGTAACCTGGCCAGGCACCACATGGTACAGCAGCACTTGCTCCAGCAACGCGGTGTTGTTCAGCAAGTCCTCGGCACTGGTGTCGAGTTCGGTCAGCAGTGTCTCGAAGGCCCCATCGGTGGGCGCAAACACAGTGAACGGCCCTGGCCCACGCAGCGTCTCTACGAGGCCCGCAGCCTGCACCGCAGCCACCAACGTGCCGAACTGGTTGGCGACCGCCGCTTCGACGATGGTGTAGTTACCCGTCCCTGCGGATGCAGTCAGTGGGGCGTCGACATCGGCAGATGCAGCAACCGGCGAACTGCTGGCACCGGCAGGCGGCAGCAACACATTGTCGATGACGTGGATAATGCCGTTACTGGCGGGGACGTTGGTGCTGATGACCGACGCCCGACCGTTGTCCAGTTGCACGCGGTTACCCGGCGCATCCAAGCCCACGGTCAACGTTGCACCACCCACAGTGCGCACAGTTATCGGCAGGTCACTCGCGAGGATGTCCTGGGCGGTGATGCGGCCCGGCACCACGTGATACAACAACACCTGCTGCAACAGCGTTGTATCGCCGAGTAGCGCCTGGGCACTCACGTCGAGTTCGTTCAGTAGGGTAGCGAAAGCGCCTTCGGTGGGCGCGAAAACGGTGAAGGGGCCACCCTCGGCCAGTGTCCCGGCGAGACCAGCAGCCTGTGCGGCAGCTACCAAGGTATCGAAGTTATTCGCCACAGCGACATCCACGATAGTGCCACTTTGAGCGTAGGTGGGTGCGGCCATCGCGGCCACGAGTACTACAACGGACAGCACGAATAGTAGTTTGCGCATGGTTTCTCCTCATTGCGCTAAGTGTGTAACGCTGCACAAACTAGGCGAGAAATTTGAGTGCAATATTAAGCATCGCTGAGATAGGTTTAAGACGTTTCCTAAATCGTTACAAAAATCTCTCATCTTTGTAGTAAATTTCGTAACAAGCCCTGGTGTGGGCCACCCGTGCGGCAACCCACAGTGCAACGGGCGCAGCTACTACGGCAACAGGACGTTATCGATGATGTGCACAATGCCGTTCGTCGCAACGAGGTCACCGGTTTCTAACGAGGCGCGCCCATTGTTAAACACCACCCGAAACTGCGACTCGACGTACCCCACCCGAAGGCGGTTCCCCTGCAAGGTTAGCGGTTGCAGCGGCAGTTCGGGCGCATCGACGATGGTTTGTTGGGCGAGGCTCCCCTGCAACACATGATAGCGCAGTATCGGGCGCAGCCGTTCGGTGTCTTGCAGCAAGGCTTCGACCGGCACGCCCAACTCGCCGGCCACCGTGCCGAAGGCACCGTTCGTGGGCACGAACACCGTCCACGGGCCGGGGCCGCGCAGCGTATCGGCAAGGCCGGTGCGCTGCGCCGATGCGGCAAACGTCGTGAGGCCCCGCTCGTTCAACAACGTCAGGATGTCGAAGTCGGCTTCTTCCGATTGTGACGGCAGCTCCAGCGACGGTTCGAAGAACCCTTCGTCGACAGCGACCTGGGCACGCTGCGTGGGCGGCAGCAGCACGTTATCGATGATGTGCATCGTGCCATTGCGCGCGTCGATGTTCGGGTGGATGACCGTCGCGTGGCCATCGTCGAGCGCGACATTGCGGGCGTTATCCACGCCGATGCTCAGCCTTTGCCCGCCCAGCGTCCGCGCAGAGAAGGGCAATTCGGCACGGGTGAGGACATCGCCGGTGCCGATGCGGCCCGGCACGATGTGATAGTCGATAATTTGTGCCATCAGCAACTCGTCGCTCAGCAGTTCTTCCAGCGTTACATCGAGGTCATCGAGCAGGGTTTGGAAACCACCATCGACCGGCGCGAAAAATGTGTGCGTCCCACCCGCCAACCGCGACAGGCGGCCCGTGCGCTCGGCGATTTCCACAATCGTGGAAACCGTGAATGTGCCCTGGGCAATTTCGGCGATGGAAGGCGCTTGGGCGCGCAGCGGGCCAACGGCCAGCGTCATCAACAGGAGTAGCAGTAAAAGTCGTCGCATGATGTCTTCCTTTCGGGTATCAGGGTGGGCCTACTGCGGCAGCAAGACGTTATCCAACACATGATACACCCCGTTGTTCGCGAGGTTATCTGGCACTGTGACGAAGGCCCGCCCATTATTGAGGATGAGTTGCGGCAGTTCCTCGCTGTTGAGGCCCAACACCAACGGCCTGCCATTGATCGTATCGACGGTGATGGGGCGCGCGAGGTTGCGTATCGCGTTGGCGGTGATGGCCCCCGGCACCACGTGATACTCCAATATTGGCCGCAGCGCATCGGGGTTTGCCAAAACAGCCCCGGCGTTTGTGCCAGTCTCGTTGAAATAACTATCGAAGGCACCATTGCTGGGCGCAAACAACGTGAACTCGCCGGGTGCGTTCAGTGGCGCGTCGAGGCCGGTGGCGCGCAGCGCGGCGAGTAGCGTGCTCACATTACCGTTGGCCTCCAGCGCATCGACCAGTGAGAACGGCGCGACCGGGGCAGCGGCTGCCCCCTGCAAAGGCGAGGGTTCCTCGATGGCCGGGAAGACTGCCGTGTCCTGTGGTGGGGGCAACACGTTATCGATGCGGTACACGATACCGTTCCCGGCGAGGGTGCCCTGTGTCACGGTTTGTGCACGCCCGTTGTTGAAGAGGAAGCGGTTGCGCGTCTCGTTGAGGGTTACCCTGATCGTCCCACCATTGATGGTGGTCACTTCAACGGGCACACCCACCGTGAGGAAGTCGGCTTCCGTCACGAGGCCGGGCACCACATGGTACAGCAGCAGTTGGCGCATAAATACCTGGTTCCCGAAAATCGCCTCCGGCGAGGTATCGCGTTCCAGCCGGTAGGTCCGCCACGAGCCATCGGTGGGCGCAAACACGGTGAACGGCCCCGGCCCACGCAGGGTGTCCTCCAGCTCGGCGGCGATAATCGCCTGTAGCACGATTTCGAAGGCGTCGTCGGCCTCCAATACATCCATCACGGTAGAACTTTGCTGTTGGGCGGCAGCGGGAGCCACCAGCAATAGCAGCATAGCCAGCACAAGTGCAAGGGGTCTCATCGGCTTCTCCCGAATGCTCTCTACACGAAAATCACCCAGCAGCGTACACAAAGTACGGCCCTTCGGCAAGCGCCCCGTAGGGCAAGCGGTGCCCGGTGGTGGTTACCCACCAACGAAAACGCGTGCATTTTTGGTCAATTATCAAAACCATAAAGCTTGAAAGATTGGCACTTCATGGTTATATTAGTCGACTGTGAGTCTCCTCAGCCACGAGGAGACGGTGCCTAACCATTTTTTCAACAGGAGTTACTATGAAACTAAAGACCATGCTGCTGATGCTGGCTGTGCTGGTGGCGTTCGTCGTCCCGGCTACCGCCCAGGACATGGAGCTGATGTCCGTAAGCGCCGAAAGCTGCGATTACGGTGGCATCATCGAGTCCATCACCGCTGTGGACGAACTTACCGTAACCTTCACCCTCTGCGTGCCCGCCCCGGCCTTCCCGTCCAAGGCGGCCTTCTCCGCATTTAACATTCACCCGTCCGAGCACCTCGAAGCCACCGGTGGCGGCGGCGTGGAGCTCGTCCGCAACCCCATCGGCACTGGCCCGTACATGCTCAGCGAGTGGGACGCCGGTAACGAAATCGTGATGACCCGCTTCGATGACTACTGGGGCACACCAGCCGCCGAAGAAACCCTCATCTTCCGCTGGAACAGCGAATCGACCGCGCGCCTGGCCGAACTTCAGGCGGGCACCGTCGACGCTATCGACAACCCCGGTGTGACCGACCTTGAGATCATCGCCAACGATGACACCCTCGCCCTGTTCCCGCGTGCGGGTGCTAACGTCTTCTACCTGGGCCTCAACAACTTCGTCGAGCCGCTCAACGACCCGCTCGTGCGCCAGGCCATCGCCCACGCGCTCGATAAGCAGCGCATCATCGATGCCTTCTACCCGGATGGCTCCATCGTCGCCGACCAGTTCATGCCGCCGATCATCTTCGGTTACACGCCCGAAGTCGAGCCGTTCCCGTTCGACCAGGACCGTGCCCGCGAACTGCTGGCCGAAGCCGGTGTCGAACTGCCGATCCAGCTAGAGATCAGCTACCGCGACGTGGTACGCACCTACCTGCCGACGCCGGGCCTCGTTGCCCAGGACATCCAGGCGCAGCTTGCCGAAGTTGGCATCGAGCTTGAGATCGTGCAGATGGAATCGGGCGCGTTCCTGGACGCCTCGGACGCGGGTGAGCTTGAGGTTTACCTGCTGGGTTGGGGTGCCGACTACCCGGATGCCACCAACTTCCTGGACTTCCACTTTGGTGCTGGCGCGAGCGACCAGTTCGGTGAGAAGTTCCCCGAAA
>CAYSVE010000141.1:0-10816 GCA_964434365.1 uncultured Anaerolineaceae bacterium
GCGTCGGCGCGCTTACCGCCCCCCGCCATAATGTTCCAGAAGACGATACGCATCAAAAATCGGTGACTAGAGGCTGCTCATAGAGGATGATACATTCCCATTCGCTGAGATCGTGTTCCGAAAAATGCCCAAAGGTAAAGCGACAATCACGAGTATTATTGCAACGCTGCACCAAAACTGCTCCGCCGTCAAAAAACGCATCCTTCTTCCTTTGCAAATCCACCGGGCACCGCGCGTAGGGGCGTAGGCGAGGCCACATCGCAGCCCCGCCCACACCACGCACAGGTTAACCTTGCAGCTTCACCGTCGCCGGGTCGAACCAGCCATACGTGTACCGGTCACCGACGCCGTAGGCCCGTGCAAAGTGAATGTCCTGTGTCTCTCGCCACAGGTTGCGGGGTTCGCCCTCGCCCCAGCCGACGTAGCCCATCCCCTCGCCGAAGAAGTACACCTCGTCGGCGGGGGCTTTGTCCGGGTTGCCCACGCGCCACTCCACCTGTACGACGTTTTTCAGGCCGCGCCACTCCGCATGGACCGTCACGATGCGGTAGTAATTCATCGCCGGGCCAGCGAGTTCGATGAGGTTGCCGCTCTCGCGCTGGTAAAACGACACATAACTCTCGCTGCTGAACACCTCACCGTCGTCGACATAGCGCGGCAACCACTTATGGCCGTACAACCCGCCGAACTCGCGGTTGTTGTTCTCGGTGGGGATGTACGCTGCGGCCTGGCCCTTGTAGTCCGCGCTGTCATCGAAGCCGCGCATCACGTACTCTACGCCGTTGGCCGTGTGCAGGTAGAGGTGCTCCATGTGCTTGTTCTTGCGGATGAGCGCCGACCGCTCGCTGAGCGTCTCGCGGAAGATAATTTCGCCGCTGCTGAGGAAGTGCGCGTGCGTTTCGCTGGGCACCATGAAGTTCCACATGTCGATGGCCCCGCGCGTCTTGAACGTCGTCGTGGGGGCGGTCGCTGTTTTCACCTCTTCGTGGGTATGGATAACCTGCGGCTCGTTGTGCGTCGCCGGGATGAGGTATAGCGTGTCGCGCCAGCGCTCTGCCGCCCACTGTCCCTTATGTTCTGCCGGAGACACGATCTGCCGCCATGTGATGTCGCCCTCTTCCGTGGGGTCGTTTGTCACAACGAGGTGGGTGCCATCGGGTAGTTTGGCGAGCGTTTCGGTGCGGATGGATGGCTGCGGGCGTACCTTGAGCATAAACTGGCCGGTGTTCGCCACCACGACCTGCTCGGTGTTGTGCTCGACGGCGTTGTCTTCTTCGACCACCGTTGGAGCCACCACGCCGACCGGAGCGTGCGAGCCGACGACGACGGGGGTCTCAGCCTCGACAGGTGTGAGATAAACGGTATCCATGAAGCGCTCGGCGGCCCAACGGCCTCTGAGTTCCGCCGGGGCCACGATTTCGCGCCAGGTGATGTTCCCCGTAGTCGTGCTCTCCCGCTTCACCGTCAGGCGAGTGCCATCGGGTATTTTCGCCAGCGTATCCGTCGCGGTATCTGGCGCAGGGCGCACCTTGAGCATGTATTGCCGCGTGTTCGTGACGATAACGTGTGCGGTGTTCGGGTCGGTTTCGGCTTCCGTTGCGACCGTCGCCGAGGAGTAGAACTCCTCGCGCGGCGCCTCATCGGAGCCGGTGTTGAGCACCAGCGTCGTCCCCTGCTCGCTCTCGACGATGTCGAGGAATTCGATGCCGTCGAAGCTTTGCGGCACCCACCGGTCTCTGAGGTCATCGGGCGATACGATGCGGTACCACGGCAGCACCTCGGTCCCGAAGGCCTTCGGGTCGACGCGAATGGTCGTGCCCTCTGCAATCAAACCGATGGGGGCGTTGTCGGTGCTGGGGTCTTTGCGCACATTCATCTCTGCCACGAGGACCTTTGCCTCCACGCCTTCCGGCTCTGGCGGCGTCGGTTCGCTGACGGCAGCGCCCATACCAGGCAGGTTACTCGGCTCACCGAGCGACAGCGACGGATGACCGGGGTGCAGCGGCGTCGTAGGGATGTACGTTGGCGCGGGATACAACCACGGCGTCGGGTCGATGATGTCGCGCGGATAGGTGCCCTCCAAACCGCTATCGGAGCGGTACCGGGTGTAGCCGTTCCGCGAGGCATTGGCCATCTTCAAGGTATAGTGTAGGTGCGGCCCCGTGGAAAAACCGGTGTTCCCGCTAAGGCCGATAACGTGCCCGGCCTGCACCGTATCCCCGACCTCGACGTGCTGCTCGCTGAGATGCGCGTAAATCGTGCGGTAAACCTCGCCGTCGTGTTCATGGACGAGCATGATCCACAGGCCATAGCCGCCATCCATGTACTCTTTGCGCTCCACACGACCCGCCGCGCTCGCGTAGATTTTCGAGCGCATCGGTGTGCCGTAGTCGATGCCTTCGTGGCCGGGGAAGCCGAACTGCGAATACACTTCTGGGCGGCGCATAAACTGTTGCGTGATGCGATCGGTATCGCACGGTGGTAGCAATCGAAAAGACATGGCGCATTCCCTCTAATTTGTGGACGAAAATTGAAGTTTTATACAGTCTACTACAATTTATCGTCGTACGTTTATGCGAGGGCAACACAACGCCAATGTTTATCGAACTTTTGCGATGCTAGCTCTTGAAAGCGGCTTCCGCCGCGCGGATCGCGCTATCGATCGTGGGGAGTGGGTCGGTCAATATCGGCCCATGACCCACCGCCACCGCCGATGGCTCGAGCGCGCGCAGCTTCTTCACCGTATCGAGGGCGGTGGGCTTGTGCCACGTCGCTAAAGCCGGGAACGGGAACAGCCAGTTCATCTGTCCACTGACGCGCGGGCCCCACTGCGGTACAAGTGCGTCGCCCGCGATGAGCGTGTTATCGCGGGTGTCCAGCAGCGCGATGTGCCCCGGCGTGTGGCCCGGTGCAGCGATGACTCGCAGCGACCCGACCGTATCGCCATCGTTGACCTCGCGCGTCACTTTCGTTTCGATGGTTGTGTAACCGCCACGCAGTTTGTCGTCCGGTTCGCCTGCTTCTAGCCGCACCTCACCAGCCAGCATGGGTACACTCCGTGCCGAGGCGATGATCTCCACGCCGTCGAGTTTCGCGACCAGCGCATCCACCGACGCGACGTGATCGGAATGCGGGTGGGTGAGCACGACCCGCTTGATAGGGCGGCCCGCCGCCGCCTCCATAATAGCATCAGCGCTGCCGGGCAGGTTGGTATCGACGAGGGTGAGGCCGTCGTCCTCGACCACGAAAAAGCAGTTAAACGCGAGCAACCGCGTGAGTTGGATAAGGTTGTTGTGCTGCGAGATATTCATGCCTGGCTCCAAGCCTAGAAGTCTTCGCTTTCAAGGCTAATGATAGTAGGTTTTGGTGCCGTTGGCAATCAAAATGTGACTTGCAATTAACCAGCTTTTGCCCCCAATAGGCGTTCAGCCAGCCCCTACAATTCGTTTCGATAAACCCCAACCCCGTCAGCATAAATCATCGGCCCACTCACAAAAACCGCTGGGCCTATACGCCCCCACTATTCCATGATTATATAGGCGCAGCGACAGTCACTCACAACCCCCACGAGGATGCCATGACCCCCTCCACCCCCATCCACATCACCGCGATTTGCGGCAGCCTGCGCGAGGAAAGCGTCACCCGCCAGGCGCTGGACGTTGCGCTGCGCGGGGCCGCCGAACTCGGCGCGACCACCGCCCTCATCGACCTGCGCGCGTACGACCTGAGCTTCTGCGAAGCGCCGCAACCCGGCCCCGACGATGACCGCCTCTGCGCCGATGTGGCCAAATCGCAGGGCATCATCCTCGGCACGCCGGTTTACCATGGTGGGGTGAGTGGCGTGCTGAAAAACGCGCGCGACCTGATGGGCAAAACCGAGTTCGCCGGGCGGGTGGTTGGTCTGGTAGGCGTCTCGGGGGGGAGCACGGGCGCATCGTTGACGCTGGCGAGCCTGCGCAACATCGGGCGCTCGCTGCACGCCTGGGTGATTCCGCACGAGGTGTCGATTGCCAACAGCGACGACGCCTTCACACCCGCCGGTAACCTCGTCGACCCGAAAGTCCGAGATCGGCTGTTAAAAGTGGGGGGCGATGTCGCACGCTTCGCGTATTTGCATCATGCCCAGCAAACCCAGGAGTTCGTGCGCCTGTGGGAGAGCAGCACCGAGAACCCCGGCATCGAGCAGGAGAAATAGCGTACACCTCTCGGCTTTCATGACAATGTGGGCGCAACGCAATCGGATGGATGGATAGAGGAACGCCCATGTTATTCTTCGATATCATCTTCGGCGTATTTGTCGTGCTCGGTATCTACCTGGTTTTCGTGCCGTTCCGCCTAAAAGGGGCAGACGGCAATGGTCTCCCGTTGACGCATCCCGTGATGAATGTGCCGCTGGTGCGCAAAATTGTCGCAGGGGCGTTTGTCCTGTCCGGGGTTGTCGGCATCGTGTTGCGCGCACCCGGCCTGATTATCATTCCTATAGGGGTCACCTTGCTGTATGCCGCCAGCTTGTTCCCGAACAACGCCACCAAACGCCGACAGGCCGAGCAGGAAAAGGGCATCGAGTACGGACTCATGATGCTCCAGCGCGACGACACCCGCGACGACACCCGCGCCGACCCCGGCGCGCCCCTCGTCGACGCGACGGTTACGCACAGAGGCAACGACCCCCTCGACACCACCAACGCCATCGAAACCCGCGCCGGGGCATTCCTCGGCGAGACGGGCCTGCTGGGCGTTTTTTCCGAGGATGGCGTGCAACGACTCAAGGCTGTGGAGGCATGGCTGTTCGATGCCGACGCGTTCACACGGATGTATGTTGGCTTGTTCGTCGACACTGCCGCCGATGTGCACACGCCGCTGGTTCAAAACATGGACAGCCGCAAGGACTGGTCGAAAAACCCGGTGGTCGTCATCGCACCCGGCGTGACGATCACCCTGAGCAGCGGCAACGTTCGCGTGCAGGTCACCGTCCACGCCGTGACGCGCGACCCCAACGGCGACATCGCGGAGGTGAATTTTGGGGTGCAGGCGTGGCAGAAATAAAGGTGTCGTAAAATCTACCGCAGCGCACGTGGATTAAGCGCTTTCTAGGCGCACGCTCCCTATCGTAAGTGTAGAAAAGGTAGCCTTTCGACGGGAGACGAATTCCATGCGCACCACATTGCTGGCGATACTCACACTGACGTTATTCGGGGCGGCCCATGCCCAACCGACCTCGACGCCCCTCATTGCCTTCGTCGAGGCGGGTAACCTGTACACCTGGGAAAATGGCACCCGCCACGCCCTCGTCGAAAACGGCGCGGTGAAGCGGGTTTGGCTCAACGCCGACGGTACGCGCGTCGCCTTCACCCAAACCGACGGACGCGTGCAAAAACCCGGCTACGATCACATCGACATTGCCGATTGGCAATACGAGAGCACCTCGCTGTGGGTCGTCGATGTTGATGGGGCGAACCTTCGGCAACTCGTCGATTTAGACCACTATCGCGGCGGTATCGACTACGGTGATAGCATCTTCATCTTGGATTTGGTGTGGGTGCCGGGGACATCGCTCATCGTGTTCAACACGTACACGGTCTCCGAAGTCGCCTCGTTTGCGTCGCAGTCGCACGCGCGCATCTACGCGCTAAATACCGAAACTGGCGACGTCTCGCTGCGCCACGACACCGACGAGCCGGGCCGCTTTTCCGTCTCGCCGGATGGCGTCCACGCCGTCAGCATGACGGAGACCCGCATCAGCTACTTTCCGCTGAGTGGTATCGGCGATGGCGATGGGGGCGTGCCGGAGGCCGTCACCCTATACACCTACGAGCGCAGCGCCCATACCTACCAGAGTTTCTACTATCCCGCTGTGCACTGGGCCGCCGATGGCGAATCACTGCTTGCGGTTGACCTCACAAGTGAGGTGGGGTGGCCAGAAACCGACGACGACGGCAACCCGGTGAATCCGTCGATCGATGTGGTGCACATTCACACCGATGGCACGACCGACGTGCTCGCCTCCACACAGCGCGAGGACCTCAACTACTGGACGCTGCGCTTCGCCGCCGATGGATCCAGCGCGGTGTACAGCACTGCCCGCGAGCCAGACTGCGGGTTCGCCTCGTTACCGCTGGAAACTGAGATTCTGCTTGCGCCGCAACGCAGCAACACCGTGATGTGCAGTGGCCGCGAGGCGTATGCCTTCATCGCATCGACGCCTGGCGGCGCTACCTATCGGCTGGACCAGCGGGCCGAATACTCGCCGACGGAGAATCCACCGCAGTTGCGGCTGGATGGTGTCGCGAGCCTCAGCCGCGCCTGCGATGACTTCAGCGCCTGCGACACCGTGTGGCAACTCGACGAGACGGTTCGTTCGCTGGATTTCATCGACGAGACGCGATACATCTACCGCGCCGTACGGGAGGCTGGCACGAGTGTTCTCACCGAGAGCCACGCTCTGTTCTACGCCGAGCTTGGCGGCGAACCGCAACCCATTGGTGTGCTGGCGCGCACCTTCCCCGACGACGTATTTTCGGTCAGCGTAAATCGGTTGACGCGCTAGCCCTTACTCGATCGACTGAATGATATTCACAACATTCGACGGAACCGGCGCATCCTGGCTGGCCCCGAAGCCCATGCTCAACGACTGCGCATGAACCAACAGGGTGCGGTCTTCCTGCGGTACCACGAAGACCCACCCCACCGTTTCTAAGCTGACCGTGAAGCCAACCCGGTACGCCGATTTCACCGGCTCACGCAGTTCGGTAGGCACATCGATGGCCTCGGCCCGCAGGCCCGTCAAATAGTCCTCGACTGGCGCATCACCCACGTACTTCGCAACTGTCACCGTCGATGATGCGCCAATACCAACCGCCGACCCGACGATGTCGGCGCCAGCACCGAAGAACTGGGTTATCGCGTCGGTGGGTGGGGTCACGCGCCACGTTTGCGGCACTGTCAACGCGATGTCGCCGACGGTGACGGTTTGCGGCACACTGCCCAGCACCGCATCGACAGCGGCCTGCTGGGTCGACGAGGTTTCGAAGAACGATAATGTGGGCGCGGGGATGGCCGTCGGCGGGCGCGGGGGCGGTGGGTTCGAAATTTCGTCGAAGACGACGTTGCCGATGAGCAAGCCAAACGTCGCCAAAAATGCGCCTTCGTAGGCCCACTTCGGCACCCGCCCCCACGGCACCATGCCGATGAATGCGCCCAGGCGATTGCCGACCGAGGGGTAAAGTTTCTTGTCGAAACGCTCCGGTGTCACACTCATGCCGTAGGACTGGGCTGCGCTGGGGTTCGCGAGGTAGGACGCCATGCGTTGCAGGGTGCGCGGGTCGCGCTTGCGATAATCGACCACCTGATATTGCAACAGCGGCTTGAACTGCGGGCGGTGCATCACATTTGCGACAACCACAGGGACCACCCGCGCGCCGCGCTCGACGATCGCCTTCGCCAGCGCATCGTACTTCGCGAAGCGTGTAACCAGCACGATGTGATAATCGGCCTCGTCGCCCGCCTGTACGAGAATGTGCCCGTTTACACCCATCACATCCTGCACGATGTGCGCAAGGCCCCGGTCGAAGGGGTGATGGTGCACATAGTAGCGTTCCCAGCGGCGACGTTGTGGTTGGGTCGTAGGCGGTGGCGCGGCCCGCTTGCGATAGTCACCGCGCACGCGGTTGTACTGCTCACGTTGGGCCAACCCCGCGACGCCCTTCGGCATCCACCGCAGTATGGCCTCACTTTTGACGCCGTCTTCGTTGTTGGCGCGGTGCCCGAAGTAGAACACCGTGCAAAACGCCACAAATGCGACCACGCCCGACCACGGGAAATCATCGTTTTGCGCGGCGACCAACGTTGCCGACAACGCGATAATCAACCCGAACATGTCGGTGACGAGGATGATCGTCCACAGCGTGGTGAGCGCTCGGTAACCGATTTGCCGGTACAAAAACCGCACGCTGACGAAAATCAGCGCCATGCCAACGAGGCCCACATACCCCGCATTGCGCGCCCACAGCACCCGATACGTGTCGCGCACATCCTCGCTGGTGAGGCCGTAAACTGCGATGATCACCGCCGTGAAAATCACCAGCGCGGCTACCCCCACCAAAAACGAGGCGACCCGCTGCACTTCTGGCTCTAGCACAATGGGGAACTTGAGCGCGTTCGGGGGCGAGATGGGATCGTGCGGTCCTTCACCATCGGCGATGGCCGCCAACAACTGCTTGAGCTTATAGTCGAAGTTCCGCCGAAAGTCGAGGATGGTGGCGGCATTTACGAGTTCGGGCGGTAGTACGCAATCCTCGAAGACGACCACATACACCGGTTTGCGATCCGCCAGGGCATGCTCCCACTCGATTTGCACATACGGCGACGCGACGGCTGCCCGGCTGGCAACGAACACCACGCTGTCGCAGTTTTTCAGGCCCTCCTGAATACCGATTTGCCAGTCGATGCCTGGCTTGAGTTGTTGTAGGTCGAACCACACTTCGTGGCCTGTGCCCTGCAACCGCAGCGTGAGCGATTCGGCGAAGTACAGTTGTTGCCGAGAATAACTCAGGAACAGCATGGGGTGTCGATACTCTGTGTCTTTGGGGTCACGCGAATCTCTCCTCCACCTGCAAACATGGCCACCCATAGTTTACTGCGGTAGGTGAGTCGCGTGCGGTTCTTTACAACTTTTCGATTCTTCCGCGCCCGACGATTGTAAGCACCGTCACGGTTTACAGCCGTTGGCGCGCGTATGCTCAAGCTCAGAGTATGAAAGGGTAGAAGGAGACCCCACCCATGAAACGACTGTTCCTGATGACACTGTTTGTGGCCGCATTGGCCGTGCCCGCCGCCGCGCAGGAGATGACCCCTGCCCCTGTGCTGGATTTCGGTGTGTTCAACACCCCAACCGACGCCGAAGAACCCGGCCCCGCCCTCCCCGGTGCGGCCTACAGCGCGAGCTTCGTCGCGCAACCGGGCGAGCACCTGAGCTTCGCCACCATGCTCGTACAAACCAATGACCTGTTCTTCGCGCCCACCGAGGAGGGCATCGCCCTATTCGATGAAGACGGCGCGCCGGTCACTGGCGACATCACCGAGCAGATTTTGCTGTGGGACGCCGGTACCGAGGTCAACGAAGAGCCGGGCGTGGGCGAAAACCAGGCGCCACGGCAAGCTGGCCCCGACACCGGCGACGATGAGATGGGCGTCGTCATGGTCGTCGATGACGGCTTCGAATACCCCGCCGTCGCCGACCTCATCACCGTAACGCTGGAAGAGGCCGACGGCTCCTTCACCCTTACCGTGGAAAACATCTCCGGCGAGAGCGCGCTGCCCTCGCCGCTGGCACCGGGCGTGTGGGCGCTGCACACCGAGGCCGGGCCGCTGTTCTTCGACGGCGAAGCCGATTTCGGCCTGGGCCTCGAAGCCATTGCAGAGGACGGCTCCCCGGTGAGCCTCGTCGAAGCGCTCGGCGGCGGTGACATGATGATGACCGATGCCGCGCGTAGCGGCGAATTTGTCGGCGCGGGGGCGGGCTATGATGGTAGCGGCACCGCCACCATCGAAGTCGTCGATGGCGTGCCCACGCTCACGTTCGAGAACTTCAGCGTAACGAACGGCCCGCAGTTGGTGATTCTGCTTGCGGAAGGGGCCGCCCCAACCACCAGCGACGCGCTGGGTGAGTACGTCGAAATTTCTGGGCTGCGTCCACGCCGAGATAGCCAGAGCTTCGAACTCCCCGCTGACCTCGACCTGAGCCGGTTCAATAGCGTGGTGATCTACTGCAAGCCGTTCCACGTGGTCTTCAGCTACGCGCCGCTTTCCTAATTGCTTTTCGTGGTAGGCTAAATGTGCGGGCGAGGCTATGGCCTCGCCCCTACGCGGCCCGACGGGAAACCACCTTTATTGCGGGTTTCGGCACCTAGGCCCGCCCGATACGCCTTTCGCTACAACAACCGTGCCCGCTCGCGCGGCGGGATGCCCCCAAACCCCTCGACGCTCCACCCCACCTCCACGCCCCGCGCCGCAAGGTCATCGTACAGCCGTCGCGCCGGGTCGCTATCGCGCCAGTCGTAGGTTGCCGCCTCGCCAAACGGACTCGACGCGGTGCGCTCGCCCTTGCTGCCATCGCCATCGACGAATGTATCCACCACGACGCGCGTCGCGCCGCTTTCGGCCAGCTTGGCAGCGAAGTGCTCGCTGTACGGCAAACACGGCGACACGGTAATCTGCGCACGCACCCCGGCCTCCGCCGCTGCACGAACCGCACCCCACCGCCCATCGAGTTGCGCTTGCGTCGGCCCCATTGGCAGCCCCGCCAAATCCGTTTCGATGGTCATGCTCAGCCAGGCGTACGGCAGCGCCGCGATGCGCGCGGCATCCTCCACGACGAGCGGGCTGCGCGTTTGGATCACCAGCAGGTCGAGGTCATCGTGTTGGGCGAAGGCGTCTAAACATTGGCGGGTGAGTCGGTAGCGTTTTTCCAGCGGCTGGTAGGGGTCCGTGACGGAACTCATGAAAATCCGCATGGTCTCGCGGTCCTTCGCTTTGGCGAGTTCGGCAGCGAGCAATTCCGGCGCGTTGATCTTCAGAATCACGGCGTCGCCCCAGCTTTCGTCTGCGGTTTTGTTGTACAACCAGTTTGGGAAGCTCGCGGCGTAGCAGTATTTTCCACAATACGTGTTGCCGAATCCACAGCCCGCCGCCCACGAGAGCGAATGCGTGTATGGGTACCTCCCCTGGGTGAGGAAGCCGCCCTTCTGCTTGGTGAGAATGCGTTTCGCCTGGATTTCGCGCACGTTCATTTGGGGGATGCCTTCGCTCAAATGTTCGG
>CAYSVE010000142.1:0-10816 GCA_964434365.1 uncultured Anaerolineaceae bacterium
CGTCGAGCCCGCCCCCCGCGATACGCAGCAGATACGCCCCCTCACTATCCGGGTCGAAGGCCGCTTCGTAGCGCCCAGGCGCGACCTGCTGCATCGTCACCACCTCAGCTTCAAGCTCTGGGTCCACCAACGACACATCGAGGTCCAACCCATTGAGGAAGGCACCGTCGTCGTCGCGGGCATCGATGATAAGCCGTGCCCCCTCACCGTCCATCACGATGCGTGTTTCTACGTTGGTAGACGCACCCTCGGTGATCGTCCAGCGCACGATTTGGCTCCAGAACTGCGGATACTCGCTCCAGGTGATCCATTCACTCGCCCAGCGCCCGGTCGCGTCACTCGTGAAAGCCACCGCCCGCCCAAGGCCGTACTGCCACGTTGCCAGCAACGGAACGTTGTATTCGCCGCCCGCCAGCACAACCTGCGCCGTCTGCTTAGCCGATGTCGCGACGTAGCCGTTCAGCGGCGGCGAAGACTGCAACCCGGCGATAATCGGGCTGTTGGCGGTAATCACCGGAAAGAATTGTTCTTCGGTGATGTAGCTCCGCGTCGCGAGCACCGTCTCCTGGGTGAATATCGTCGGAATTTGCTCCACGCGGTCGATGACGTAGTAGTTGCCGTCCCCGGCCTGCGCCATATCATCGAGGAAGTTCGCCGCCCCCGCACCAATGGCAATCACCGAGGTGGTAATGTCCGCCTGTTCCAGCAGGTCACCCGTAAGTTCGACCAGCCCCTGCGGGTTCGCACCGCCGTCCGTCAGCAGAATGATATGCTTGCGGTCCGATGGGTCTTGCAGCAGCGCACTACCGACGAGGTTCATCCCCGCGAGGATGTCCGTGCCACCACCTGCGCGCAGCGTCGCGATGAAGGTTTGCAGCCGCAGCTTATCGAGCACCGGTTGGACCTGCGCGATCCAGCTACCCGCCGTGTCGAAGTTAGCGACGCCCGCGCGGTCGGTCGGTTGCAAAAAGTTGATGCTGCGGATAATCGCTTCCTTGGCGAGTTCGATGTTCGCGACGCCGCTCGGCCCCACCGCGCCCATACTCCCGGAGGTGTCGATGAGGTAAGCAATGGTCAGTTGTGGCAGGCGCTGCTGGTCGCGGATGCGCATTTCCACCGGCAGCGTATCCTCGATTGGCGTTTGGAAGTATCCACCAGGGCCGTAACTCTGTGGCCCGCCGATGAACACCAACCCGCCGCCGAGGTCACGCACAAAGCTCTCGATGGCAGTCATGCGTTGCGGCGACAACGCCGACGCCGGGACGTTCGCCATGACGATGCTGTTGTACTGGGCCAACGGTGCCAGGCCGATGGGCAGGTCGTTCGGCCCGACGACATCTACCGCGACGCCCGTTTCTTCGAGCGCGGGGATGAGATGCACGATCTCGTTCGGGTCGGTCGCCATGATGAGCACGCGCGGCGGGCCGATCACGCGGCTGAAGGCCGCAAGCTGGTTATTCTGGAAGTAACCGTCGCTGCCCTGCGGGTCTACCTGCACACGGAAGTCCTTGAAGCCGCTGCCCCCCGCCGTCAACGAGAGCGCGTAGCGGTTATTGCCCCGGTTGAGGTCCACATCCTCCTGGTAGATGATGCTGCCGGACGCAAAAACCGTAATCGTGGCGGGGGTGGCCTCTTCCGCTTCGACGCTCACACTCAGGTCGAAGATTTGCCCCGCATTGACCGTCCCCGGCACGTCCACATCGGTGACCTGAACTTCGGGCGAGCGCTGCGGGTTCAGCGATACAAAGTCGATGGAAACGCCCGCAGCCGCAGCCAAACTCGCCGCCGACTCGGTATCGCCGACCGTGGGCCGTCCGTCGCTTAGCACCACGATGCGCCGCGCGGCATCCGTCGGGAACAATGCCAACCCCAGTCCAATGGCCTCTGCGAGGTCGGTGTTGTCGGTGGAAGGCACACTGCGGATTTCGCCCAACTCGCGCACCGCGTTCACCTGCCGCTCCACGACGGCGTTGGTGCCGAACAGCACAACCCCCGCCTCATCGTTGACACCCATCGTGCCCATCGCTCGCTGGATGAAATCAACAGCTTGCGTTTGCGTCGCCGCATCGACGCTATCGGAGACGTCGACCAAAAAGACGACGGCCAGCCGATCGGCACTGCGGACGATTTGCGCGCCGCCGATGGCGAGCACCACCAGCGTGAGGATCACCAGCCGCAGCGCGAGGCTCACCGCATCGCGCACGCGGCGATAGCCGTAGCGCGGCCAGCCGATGTACGCGGCAATCGGCAGCAGCACCAGCAGGACGAGGGCCAGAGGGAAGGTAAAAGTCATGGGGAAACCACCCAAAACGCTAGCGTGTCAGAGATAAGTCTAGGTCCGCAATGCGTGCGTCGTCTGTAGGCTATTGTACGCCAGCCGCGCGGGGGGTGTACAGTCCGCTTGACGGTTTGTGTTACGAGACGGTGGGCAGGCGTGGGCTTATCGCGTGTGGTGAACCATCTTGACCTCACCCCCTGGCCCCCTCTCCGCAGTGCAGAGAGGGAGAATTCTGTAACTGTACACCCCACGCGGAGAAGTCCCCGCTCCGTGCTACGGAGCGGGGATTTAAGGCTTGTCCGGTATCAGATGGTGTTTTCATGCCTACTTCAGGCCCTCATCCCTCCGTCCTCCTTCTCCCTGGGGAGAAGGGGGTGTATAACGGGTCAGTAAGTCCCTCTCAACTAAGGAGAGGGATTTAAGGTGAGGGCTAGAGAACTATAAAGACCCCTTGTTAAATACCGGACAACGCTATTTAGGGGTGAGGTCAGGTGTTCGTCCCCTTCATGAATGCAATCCCGCAGAAATATCGAATTGCGCCCACGCCCCTTTGCGTTAAAAATTGAGCAAAAGTCCTTAATACGAAAGAGCGTTCTTGATGGCCGAAATTATCGCCGGGGGCCACCTGTGCCTCGACTTACTCCCGCGCATGTCCAATGTGCCGCTAGAGGGGGTCGCGTCGCCCGGCAAACTATTCGAAATCGACCCGCTCGATATGGCCACCGGCGGCTCCGTGAGCAACACCGGCCTCGCCTTACAGCGCCTCGGTGCCGACGTCGGGCTAATGGGCACCGTCGGCGATGACCTGCTCGGGCGCGTCATCATCGCCATGCTGAAGGACCGCGACCCGGCCCTCAGCGAAATGGTGCGCGTCGTCGAGGGGGCAGCGAGTTCGTACAGCGTGCTGCTTTCGCCCGGCAACAGCGACCGTATCGTGCTGCACTGCACTGGCACCAACGCCACCTTCGACGCCGCCGACATCGACTTCGACAAGTTCGCCAACGCGAAGATCTTCCACCTGGGCTACCCACCCATTCTGCCCAAGCTCATCGACAACGACGGCGACCAACTGACCGAAGTCTACCGCCGCGCGAAGGCAACCGGTGTTGTCACCTCGATGGACATGGCCCTGCCGGACCCGAACAGCTACGCGGGCAACGTCAACTGGCCATTGATACTGGAAAAAACACTGCCGTTCGTCGACGTGTTCATACCCAGCATCGAGGAAATCGTCTTCATGGTGCGCCGCGCCGACTACGACACCTGGAACGGTGACGTGATGCCCAACATCGACAAGGCGTACGTCGATGCGCTGGCGAACGACCTGCTCGCATTGGGTACGGCGGTGGTGGGGGTCAAACTCGGTGAGATGGGCATGACCCTCCGCACGACCGCCAACGCCGACCGCCTGTCTGCACTGGGCAAACTGCCGGTCGACCTGGACGCATGGCGCGATGTCGACCTGTACCACCCCGCCTTCACGGTCGAGGTTGCCGGGACGACCGGCGCGGGCGATGCGGCCTACGCGGGTTTCCTCATGAGCCTACTGCGCGGACTCTCGCCTCACGAAGCACTACAAATGGCGGGCGCAGCGGGGGCCTACAACATCGAAAGTGTGGACGCGACGAGCGGGATGCGTCCATGGGACGAAACGCGCGCGCGTGTGCAGGCCGGGTGGGATACCGTCGCAGTGCGGTTGCCAGGTGCCGTGTAAGAGCAATGCTTGTACTTCGCAGAAGGCTTCGGCATTCCCTCTGCCTTTATGTTAGATTAGGCGTAAGCGTTGGGGGGAACTAATGTTAAAAGAACTGGAAGCTATCGGCACCGAAGCGGCGCTACGGGAGTACTGCTGCAAAGTCGTGTATTTTATCGACCAACTATCGTTACTTCTTATCGAAATTCAGCATCCGAAAGACCCAAACGCAACGCGCTACCTCGATTTCGAGGGCGTCGATTACTTCGTCGGGCCCATGTTCTGGCGGGGGGCACATTTTGCCCACGCATCCGATGACGTCAGCGCGGGGGCGTGGCGTTGCGTTTATCCTAACTTACCAGCCAAGCGCATCACCCAGATGAGCAGCATCTTCCCGGTGTGCACCGTGGACCTGCCGGGGCAGCCGGTTGTGGTGGCCTATGGCGGCCTCAATGTGCTGGACAAATGCCTGCCCCTCCGGGTGAACCCGGCACCACCGCCCACCCGGCAGACGATGGAGCCATTCATGCGGCTGCACATCGAGCAAGCGAATGGCACAAATGGCACGCACGGCAACGGCAATGGGCGAGCTAAGGTGCCCGCCCACACCTGATTTTCAGCCTGCGTTACTCGTCCGACGCGGTCCTCGCCGCCTCGATTGCACCGCGCAGCGTTTCACTCGTTATAAATGAATCGTCTGGCTGGTGCGCGTGCACAACATACTCGACCGCCCGCGTCAACGCCGCGATTTTCTCACGCTCAGCGACGGCGCGCAGCGCTTCGAAATGTGTCATGCCGATTTGCATCAGCCTCACGACTTCATCGAGCAACGCCGAAAACTCGTGGCCGAAGTGACGGTGCGCCATCTCCAACGCCGCATCGAAGTGCAGCATCGGGTTCGCGTCCATCGCATCGGCGACGAACGTCAGCGTCTCCGGCAACTGCTCGCCGATTCGCTGCTCACGTGACTCTGTGGTCACGATTCGTTCAACGCCGCGATCAACGCCTCAATTTTGGCCTCGGTTTCGGCGATGGTTTGTCCAGCATCGGCGATTTCGGCGGCGATGGCATCGAGGCGGTCTTGTGTCGCTTCGAGGTCGTTCAGCAGGCGGTCGCGGAGTTGGGCCTCCTTGCCAGTGGGTTGCAGCGCACCCAAATTCGCCCGAATTTGCTCCTGCTGGCTGTAAATTTCGAGGCGTACTTCGCGGTCCTTCGGGGTTTGGTAGTGCAACCCCAGCACCTGCCCCCCACCGAGGTCGAACACGGTGAGGCTCTTCAGCACATCGTTGATGTCGTCTTTGCGGAAGCTCAGCGTGGCCTCCGTGCCTTCTATCTTCCCTTGGCGGACGAAGAAGCCCACGCCGTGCTTGTACAAAATCATCTGGCGGACGGGTAAGTTCATATCGATGCATTGCCCCCTGTTTATGACGGTCACGCTTATCGTATATCCAAGCGAGGTTGTATGCCCTGCCACACATCCCCACAATGACAGGAGTCATGTTCTACCCATGACGGGTGTGATAAACCTCACCCCCGATTGTGATCGAATTCTCTAGAACGAAACTTTGCGCAAGTGATACCGTATAGGTAAGTAAGCGCGCAGCATCGAGAAGATCAGGAGCAGATCATGAGTTCGACGGTTTTATTGGTTTTGGGCGCGGTTTTTATACTGCTGTACGCCGCCCTGCCCAAACGTGGCATTTTCCTAATCCCGGCGACGGGCCTTATCGCCGCCGCCGTTACCCTGGACCCAGCCAGTACAGTACTGGCCTTGGCCGCAGCAGGTGCACTCCTGCTCGTCAGCGTCATCGCGCTGATCACGCGGCGCGGTGGCGGCGTTGGTATCGGCGCGGCACCACTCATTGCGGTGGGTGTTCTCGCCGTACCGCTCATCGGTGGCTTCTTCGCCCAGGCCGAGGACAACTCCCTCGCGACCGCCGTCGCCGAGGCGCGCACATTGCGTACCGCACAAAACGCCAATGTCGACACCAGCCTCAGCCTCGCAGAGGTCGTGCCCGACCCCACCGAAACCGCCGAGGTGACCCGTGTTCTCATCGAGCCGACGATTACACCGACGCCGTTCACGTTCGTGCTGCCGACACCGGTTCCAGCGCGCTGCGAGGCGACTGTCAACGCGAATCTGCGCTTCCGCGAAGACCCCTCGCTGGATGCCGCCGTCATCGATGTGATCCCAGAAACCACCATCGTCAATGTCTTCGACCGTGACGGTGATTGGATCGAGGTGGAGTACAACGACGAGCGTGGGTGGGTCTCCATCGACATCGTCACGCTGGGCGCGGGCTGCACCTTCTAGCGCGCCGTCCCTACCCGACTACAGGCTGCGCACCGCTGGCAAGCGGATTGCACACACACCAGACTATACGCTAGCGAAAAACGCCCCAAGCAGGCATGAGTGAAAAAATAAGCGATGTACAACAAGCGATGCAATGCCTCATCGGATGGGCGCTTGTGGTGTAGCTGGTGTGTGGCCTAAGCCCAGCCTAATTGCGATTGGACACCATTGAAGAATAGCGGGCGCAGTGTGCAAAATGCGCCAGATGCGCGCCAGATGATGGCGTCGTACAACATTGACGCCCCCTTATCCGATGTGTTTCAGTGTTTGGTAGGCAGGGTAGCTTGCGATGCATGCCCCCCCAACACTTGGAACACGATGCGCGTGTTCCCTGGTACAGGTGGGTTGCTATGTGTATGGCGGCAACATGGCCATTTGTTCGTTCGGCGAGCCTACCACCGGTTTGTTTTTCCCACGCCTACGTGGGCATCGGCCAACCTCATCCCTGCCTGCTTTAAATATCACCCCACTTGTATGTACACAGGGAGACGTACGCGATGCCTCTGGCGAACCCCACGGTTGTTTGGGCTAGCATCCTGTTTCTACTACTTGCGGCGGGGGCCAGCATCCCGCTTTTGAACGATGACGCGCTATACCTCGATGAACGGTTTACGATCATGCATATTGGCGACATGCAAACGGTCTATTCGCCAGCCCAGACGGCACAGTCCGTCGCCAATAACAGCGAACAACACGCGCCTGGGTACTTCTGGCTGTTGGGCGGCTGGGCTGTGCTCGTGGGGTACTCGCAGGTGGCGTTGCGCTACTTGTCGGTGCTGGCGGGGGTGCTGAGCCTGGCCATGATGTACCGTTTGGGGCATCGGCTGTTCGGGTGCACCACGGGCCTGGTGGCGATGGGCCTCCTGGCGGCCTCCGCCCTGCACACGTACTTCTTCCACGAAATGCGCATGTACACCCTGTACACGTTGCTGATGCTGCTGTTGCTGTGGGGCTATCAGCAAGTCATCGAGGCGGCACACCCCAGGCCGTGGCAGTGGGGCGTGTTGGGCGGCGCTGCGGTGGGCCTGCTGTATACCCACTACTTTGCGATCCTCACACTCAGTGGGCTGGGGGTGCATCACCTGCTGTTTGTGCGCAAAGACCGCCGCTGGTGGTGGGTCGCTGGCACATTGGTGCTGGCTGTGCTCACCTTTTTACCGTGGCTGGGGGTGGTGTTGGCCGGTACCGCAGAGGTGCTGGAGGAAACCCGGCGCGGGTTGGCCGTGCCCGATGCCCTGTGGCTGATGGGATGGGTCGTCGCTAACGGTAACCCGCTGTTGATTGGCATTGCGGGGCTGGGCCTGCTATGGCACGCGCGCTCACGGCCCGCCCGCCTGCTGCTCACGATTGGCGGGGTGTCGTTGGTGGGGTTGCTGGCCGCCAACGAATTGCTAGACCTGCTGCCACCCCGGCGGGCGCGCTACCTGCTAATCGTGTTGCCGCACCTGTTGTTGCCGCTGGCCGCTGGCCTGGTTCGCGTGCCCGATGCGCGCGTTACCCTGACGCTGCTGTTGTCGGGCTGGTTTGTGGCCGGTAATCAGTTACTTGCCAACCCCTTGCTAGACCTCTACACCAACCGTGAGCAACTCCAACAGGCCGACTACCCGCCGTTCAGCGAGGTGCTCGTGGCCTTCCAGCGCGAGGGCACGCCCCGTACTGTCGGCGAGCGGTTACTGGCTGTCTCCACCACGTCTACTAAACTGGGCCAGGTCCAAAACTTCATTGGGGAGTATTACTTGCGGCAACTGGGTATGGATGGGCAGGTGATCGTGTTGGAGGACCCGCCCGAGGCAGTGCTGAACGCGCCTGTGATTTACCTGGGCTACGACCCGGCCAGGGTGCCGCCCACCGCGCACGACCGTCTCGTCCGGTCCTTATTGCCAAGGTATGATACGTGTGCGCCCATCGCCGACCAGCCAGACCTCGCCCTGGCGGTATACGTGCAACCGAACTTGCCCTGCCCAGACCAGATGCAGAGCCAGCGCGTGTCCTTCGGGCGGGGGCGTGTGCGGCTGTTGGGCCACGCCACCCAGCAAACCAGCGATGAGCTGGTCGTCGTCACCACCTGGGCGGCCAGCCCCAATGCGGCCAACTACTCATATTCCCTGCGGGTTGTAGACGAAACCGGTGCTTACCTGGCGATGCGCGACGCAGGGGTGCCCAGCACCGAGCCGATGTTCGGCGCACCGACCCCGCCCAGCATTCGCACCGAAGCACGCTTCTCGACGGCGGGGTGGCCCCCAGGCCCCTACGCCTTGCGCCTCGTCGTTTACAACTGGGCCACGGGGGAGCGGCTCGCCGCGCCTGAGGTGGGGGTGGGCGAGATCTCGTTGCAGCCGTAAGCCCCGGCCCACCTGCTGGCGGACCAACTGGAGATGCAGACTTTAATCACCAGGGTGGACAGACCCATGTACACTGGTAGAAGATGCCCGTGGAGGACCCTTGCCGTATGAAATCGCAACAAATCGAACCCGGTCTTATCAGCGCCTTCCGCTTTTTTGCGATCTTTCGCACCAGCATCGCTGTGGTGTACAGCATCGTGGTTCCGCGCTACGTGCACAACTTCCCCCTTGCTGCCCCCACTATGGGAATCCTCACGGGGGCGTTACTACTGCTTTACCTCTCATCGACCAAACTGCACCAACGTTTAGGCGCTAACTACCTGCGCCTCGCGTTCGTCTTCGCGACGTTCGATGCCCTGCTGCTCGAAAAAATCATGCGCAAGGGCCTTGCCGATGGCGACATCCAGAACTTCTTGGCGCAGGTGCTGTTCCCTAACTGCGACGGCAGTTGCCTGACCAGTATCATGAGCAATGCCGCGATTGCCGCCGACTTCGTCGGGGTATCGCCGCCACTCGCGGTGTTGCTGGTACTCCTCGCGTGGCAGTACCGCTACAAAGTGGTGGCGCTTTACGCGCTCGGTACCGGTATCATCGATGTCGTGTACGCCTACGTCGCCAGCGCTACCGATATCGAAACCGCTGCGCTCATCGGCGTGATTCTTCCGCGCACGTCCGCCTTTCTACTAATGGGCTACATCATCACCCGGTTGATGAAGGTGCAGCGCCAGCAGCGCGAGGACCTCGCGCGCGCCAACGCCAAGGTAAGCAGCTACGCCGCGATGGTCGAGGATTTGGCCATTAGCCGCGAGCGCAACCGCCTCGCGCGCGAACTGCACGACACCCTCGCACACACCCTCAGCGCATCGAGCGTGCAACTAGAGGCCGTGAATTCGCTGTGGGCAGTCGATGAGGCCAAAGCCCAGACCATGCTGCAACGTGCGCTCGATACCAATCGTAACGGGCTTAAGGAAACCCGCCGTGCCTTGCAAGCCCTGCGTGCCTCACCCCTCGAAGACCTCGGACTCGCACTGGCGATCCGCCACCTTGCCGAGGTGACCGAAACCCGCTCCGGCGCGAAAATCGAAATGCACATGCACATGCCCCCGACCATCCACGCGCTACCGGTTCAGGTAGAGCAGGTCGTGTACCGCACCGCCCAGGAGTGCCTGGAAAACACCGTGCGGCACGCCAACGCCAGGTGCATCAGCATTAGTTTGCTGCGCGATGAAGCCCGCGTTTGCCTAGACATCACCGACGACGGCGTCGGCTTCGATGTAGCCGAGGCCATCACCGAGGGGCACTACGGCATCCGTGGTATCCTGGAGCGCGTCGAAGCGCTGGGCGGCACCATTCAAATCGATAGCAAGCCGGGCGCGGGCGCACGCATGCGCCTGGAGGTACTGACATCATGACGAGCATTAACGTACTCATTTGCGACGACCAGGTGATTGTGAGCGAGGGCTTGCAACTCATCTTGGAAAGCGACCCCGACATCAAGGTAGTGGGCATCGCCTCCGATGGCGCACAGGCCATCGAGATGCTACCGCAGGTGCAGCCCAACCTCGTGTTGATGGACCTGAAAATGCCCGGCATGAACGGCGTCCAGGCGACGTACGCCATCAACCGCGACTACCCGGACATCCCCGTGCTGGTGCTCACCACCTTCGACGCCGACGAGTGGGTGTTCGATGCAATTCGCAGTGGCGCGCGCGGCTACCTCCTCAAGGACACCCCGCGCGACCGGCTCCTGGAGGCGGTGAAGGACACCGTCGCGGGCAAAACCCACATCGACCCGTCGATTGCGGGCAAGTTGCTGAGCGAGGTAGCCAAGCCCGGCGGCAGCCCGCACGTCGACACACAACTCGATGTCGGCCTCAGCGAGCGTGAGAAGGAAATTCTACGGTTGATTGCGCATGGCCTCGGCAACAGCGACATCGCCGCGCGCTTGTTCCTCAGCGAGGGCACCGTACGCAACTACGTTAGCTCGATTTTCGGCAAGCTCGACGTGAGCGACCGCACCCAGGCGGCGGTCAAGGCATTGCGCTACGGCCTCGCCGATTTGGACGACTTGTAACCCAGCACACAGCAGTGTAGGGGCCGCCCCACGTGTCCGCCCACCACACATGAGAAGATCGTAGGGCAGCCGCCTG
>CAYSVE010000143.1:0-10710 GCA_964434365.1 uncultured Anaerolineaceae bacterium
TGAGGTTGGTGCGTTGCAGCGACATATCACGGCGTAACATGGGCCGCGTGCCGGGGTTGATGGCGAACAGCCGCGCGTAAAAGCGCCCCGCCAACCGGTCGTGGTCGGGGATCCAGGTGAAGGTGATGCGAATAATTTTGATCTGTCGGGGGCTGAGGCTCATAAGGTCGTGCTCTCTCTCCATAAGGGCGGTGGTAGGGTCGATGTGTGCCCGGTGGTGCACACCGCCTCTACGGTACGGGTGGGGCGCTTAATAAGCGCTTATCGAGCGCCCGACAAGGGGGGCACAGCGTCGATTTTTACGGCCTTTAACGATTGCATCGAATCGATGAGTGGCGGCGGCGTCGATTCACCACGACTGCGTGGGGGACGACCCGCACCACGCGCCCCTAACACACTCGGCCAGCCAATGCCACAACTTTATATTCGGTTTTTATTTGTGAACGCCCCCGTTAGGCTTGAGGTTTCATAGCCGTTTGCGGCTACCCTTTGACGAAGTGCCAGCCTCGCCTTTAAACTGGTGAGTATCATCCTATTACTGTCGTGGAGTTTATCGATGCCTCAGATTTTCCAACGAAAGGGGAGGGAGCGCGGCCAGGGGTTGGTCGAGTACGCGCTTATTTTGGTTTTAGTGTCGGTTGTTTCCATTGTTGTGTTGGTGCTTTTTGGGCAAACCATTTCGGATACATTTACCTGCATCGTCCACGAGTTGGGGGCCGAGGTGGGCATGGGCGATAGTGTTTATCGTTACCATGTGGTCAACACCAGTTCGGGTGCCGAACAGGCCGAGCGCCTGCAATGCGGTTCCACCATCAACACGACCGAGTTGGGCACGCGCGAAATCTCGTTGCGTGGGTACGCCCCCAACACCGTGACGACCATGGACTTCATTGTGGATATTCCCAACGCCGATGCGGACCTGCAACGTCCAGCACCAGACACGAACCCACCGTGGGGTATTTTCGGCCACTCGGGCGGTAGCTACCACAGCGTAGGCCCACTGGCCGCAGGGCGTCATCATGTGACGGCCATCACCGATACCGGGGCCGAGTCGTATTTCGTGTTCTACGTAGACTAACGCTACCCGGCGTCGAGGAGATGCCGATGCGCGTTCGCATCTGCGAGGGCGCGCCTGCACTGGCCTAAGACGAAACAGCAAAGCCCCGCGCAACGGCGGGGCTTTCGTTTTGTGTGGTTTCGATACAGGCAATACGCCGAAGCGCACCTGTTGTCTGCGATATTACCGCTCGCGGCGTGCGCTCAGGTAGTCGGTGTAACCGCCGATAAACGCGGTGAGTTCGCCGTCGCGCAGTTCGACGACGCGGTCGACGGTGCGGTCGAGAAAGTAGCGGTCGTGCGAAATTACGAGGACTGCGCCGTCGAAATCTTCGAGTGTTTGCTCCAACACCTCCACCGATGGAATATCGAGGTTGTTCGTCGGCTCGTCGAGCAGTAGCAGGTTCGGCTGTTCCAGCATGAGGCGCAGCAACTGCAAGCGGCTGCGCTCACCGCCGCTCATGGTGCCGATGGGCTGGCGCGTCTGCTCGTAGGTGAAGGCGAAGCTCAGCAACTTGCTCACGGCTGTGCCCTCGCCCACGGGTACGAGGTCACGCACCAGGTCGATGGGCGTGCGGTGCAGGTAGGCGTCCAACGTTTGATGCTCCTGTGCGTAGTAGCCGAGGTTGGTGCTGTTGCCCACCACAATCTCGCCCTCCAATGGGGCGATTTCGCCCAGCACCGTTTTGAACAGCACCGATTTCCCCGCGCCGTTGGGGCCGATGAGGCCCACGCGCTCGCCGTGGCGCACGAGCAAATCGACGCCGAGGAGCACGAACGTGTCATCGAAGGCGACAGACAGCCCGTCGATTTCTAGCGCTTTTTTGCTGCCGCGCTTGCCCTGCATCTGCAAATCCATGAGTTTGCGCTCGCGTACCTTCTCGATGATTTCGCCGTTGGCCTCCATGCGGTCGAGCATTTTGCGGCGGCTGCGGGCCTGCTTGATGTGCCGCTCGTCGATAACCATACTCGCCCACAGTTCGAAGCGGGCGATGGCCGCCTCGATTTTGGCGATTTGCTTCTGCTGCGTTACATAGGCCTGCTCCTGCCGAAGCCGCGCGAGTTCGCGCTGGGTGGTGTAGGCGCTGTAGTTGCCCACGTAGCTCGCGAGCGCGCCGTTTTCAAGTTCGGCGATGTGCGTCACCACTTCGTCGAGTAGGTAGCGGTCGTGGCTGACGAGGACAACCGCGCCGGGGTAGCCGTGGATGAACGCTTCGAGCGTGTGCTTTGCCTCTAAATCAAGGTGATTATCCGGCTCGTCGAGCAGGAGCACCTGCGGCGACTCCAACACGAGGCGGGCCAGTGCGAGCAACTTCTTCTGCCCGCCGCTCAACGATTCGACGGCTAACGATAGCTTCTCGTCGTCGAAGCCCAGTTGACGCAGCGTGCGCTTCGCGCCGCCCTCGAAGTTGGCGATGCCCAGCCGGTCGTATTCGCGGAGCAGTTTCTCCTGCTGCTCCATCGCGTGGGCGAGCTTGCGCTCGTCGTTGTAGACGGCTGGGTCGGCCATGCGCGCCTCGACGTGATTGAGTTGCTGCTCTACCTCGCGGAGACGGGGCGGCAGCTCGCAGATGACATCCCACACGGTTTGCCCGGCGGGCAGGTCTGGGTCTTGCTTCAGGTAGCCGACGGCGACATCGCCAAAGCAGTTGACGGCCCCAGCTTCGATGGGGATTTCCCCGGCGAGTACGCGCAGCAATGTGGACTTCCCCGCGCCGTTTGGCCCGACTAACCCGACGCGGTCCTTGCTGTCGATGGCCCACGAGAGGCCGCTGAAGATGTCGCGCCCGGCGTGGTTGACGGTGATGGTATCGACATGGATGATGTGCATAGGTGTTGCTCCTTTTCGTCCTTACCCATTCGGTTGCACACCACGACGCACACTCGCTGCCCACACAACAAAAAAGCCACGAGCATGCGCTCGTGGCTCGACATTACGAACCTTACAATTTCACGAGACGCACTCCCTCTACGGAAGTGCGGAATTTCCTGCGATGCAGCCAAAGCTGACAATGGTGTCTCGTGTGTAGATAATCATGCGGATAGCATACCATAGAATCGGGTTTCGCCAAACGACACGAGAGAATCAATCCATGTTGTCCGCCCGTTACAAGCGGCGTGCACTGTTCTTTCTCTATTCGGGACCGACTTGGGGTCCGTTAGGGGGCGTTTCAACCTTACTCCCTGGCCCCCTCTCGAACGGCTGTGTCTACGCTCGGCGCATGCAGAGAGGGGAAATTGCGGCCCCTTGTGAGCCGTAGAATGTCCCCTCAGCCGTTTACGGGGAGGGGTTAATATCCCTCGCATCGGGCGTGTGCCATCGGCTCCGCGCAAATGGTGATAACCTCATATCGTGTGATACCGCCTAGCGGATGTTTACCAGGGGCTTGCCGTTGGACGTTATCCGCGCGCGGACGCGCATCGAAGGCGATATCGCGCTCGGTGAGGTGCTGGCGGGCACCGTCGCGATACTGGCCTGAGCGACTACTCGCCTTGCTGCGTGCGCGCCTTGACCTCGCGCTTGCCCCGCTCGAACTGCTGCTTGAACTCCGCGCGCAGTTGGGCCGTGCTCAGGTCTTCGCCCGCTATGAAGTACGCCCGCGCCGTGAAGCCGACGGCATACGTCATTTCGCCGCTCAGCAGCGCATCGAGCGCGACGCCCACCGCCGTCGAGGCACCGAAAGTCGCCAGCCCGGCGATCTTCAAAATTTCGGCGAAGGCCTTCAGCCCTAACGTGCCGATGAGCCACGACCGCCCCACACTGTTGAGGATGCGCCGCACGAGTTGCCCGGCCTCCTCGCGGCTGAGGTCATCGTTGTCGTAGAGTGTACTGAGGGTGTAGGCCATCAAACTGTTGACGGCGAAGAACGAGAGGGTGTTCGCGCCCAGCGGTATCGCGGATGCGCCCGCGTTGATGAACACCGCCGCCCAGATGATGTTCGCGGCTTTTTCGTCGCGGTCGGTTTTTTCTTCGGCGGCGGCGTTGAGCCTGGCCTGCACCATCGCCTCGAAGTCGGTATCGTTGTCGCTCATGTGGGGTTCCTTTTCGGGTTGTGCCACCCAATTCATGGGGGGACGTGCAACATCTTATGAGATTTTTACGTATAATGGGTTCGAAGGAAAGTACGCTTGGTTGGAGGTTCCTGAGTGATTCCGTATAAAGTGCTGCGTCGTAGCGACGTGCGCCCCTACATGACCTATGCCCTCATCGGCATTAACATCCTGGTCTTCCTGTGGGAGGTCACGGTGCCGGATTCGCAGTTGTTCCGTACTTTTTATGAGATTGCGGTGGTGCCCTGCCAGGTGCTCACCGGTTGGTTTTTGCCGGGTACATGGCTCGATGTGCTCCGCAGTATGTTCTTACACGCGGGTTTGCTGCACATCCTGGGGAATATGTGGTACCTCGTGTTGTTTGGCCCCAGCGTCGAGGAATACTTCGGCAAGTGGGGCTTCCTTGGCTTTTACATCGGTATGGGCGTCGCAGCAGTGCTCACGCATGTCGGCATGGCGGCGATTGCGGGCGGCGGTGTGGCGTGCCCGGTTCCCACAGGTGGGTTGCCACCGTTCCCGCCCCAAAACGGCTACATCCCGTTGGTGGGCGCTAGTGGTGCGATTGCAGGCCTCATGGGCGCGTTCATTCTGTTGTACCCCGGCACCAACGTGCGCGTGAGCATTCCCATCTTCCGCGTGCTCCCTATCAACGCGAAGTTGCCCGCGCTGGTGGTGCTCGGCTTTTGGTTCTTGCTGCAACTCATGAGCGGCCTCGCGAGCATCGGCCCGAGCGGCGCGCGCCCCGGTGGCGGTGTGGCCTTCTGGGCACACATCGGTGGTTTCGCAGTGGGTGCGATCGTCATCTTCATCACGATGATGTTCAAGCCCGCGCCCGACCAAAACCTCACGGACGAGTTCGAGGCGTAACGCCGACAATCCCCATCCCTACGCCATGTCGGGTGGTGCATACATTGTGGGCGAGGCATGGCGTAGGGCAGTGTCCACGCGCCCCTCGCCCCTACAAGACGACTGCCCTGATCGTGTAACACCCGGGGTGGGCCGTGCACTTCGTTTGCCGCTGTTAGGATTGACCTGACCCGTGTTCCCCCTACAAGACCTTAACCCGACGCGCCGCGCACCGGTCATCACGTATGCCCTCATTGCGACGAATGTGCTCGTGTTCGTGTGGACGCTGTCGCTGACGGACTTCCAACTGCGGGCGTTGTACGTCAACGATGCGGTGGTGCCGCGCTTTCTCACCCGCGATCCGTTTTCGCTGGAAACGGCGCTGGATATTCTGCGGAGTATGTTTTTCCACGGCAGTTGGAGCCACCTGCTCGGCAATATGCTGTACCTGTGGGTCTTCGGAGATAACGTCGAGGACCGGTTGGGCAAGGCCGGGTATGTGTTGTTTTACCTCTTCTGCGGGGTGATGGCGGTCGTCTCGCAGGTGGTGAGCGGCCCACAAAGCCCGGTGCCGCTCATCGGCGCGAGTGGGGCGATTGCCGGGGTGCTCGGCTACTACCTGGTGACATTCCCCAGCGCGCGCATTCGTACGCTGGTGATCTTCTTTATCTTCATCCGTATTATGCAGGTGCCCGCGCTTATTCTACTTGGCTTCTGGTTTGTGTTGCAGTTGTTCAACGGCGTGGCGAGCATCGGCACCGACGCGTTCATGAGCGGTGGGGTGGCCTTCTGGGCACATGCTGGCGGATTCATCGCCGGGGCGCTGATGGGCCTCATCGTGAACCGCTTCTTGCCGGAGATCGGCCTACACCAATTGGACCCGTTCGGCGAGTATTACGATTAGCCCACACGATGAGCGATAAGCCGAAGACTAAAACCAAGGGTGGCCCATCGTTCGCCATTATGCGGTTCCTCGGCGCGCGCGGCGGGTGGCTGTTCACGCGCGGGCTCGCGGCCTTTTTCGCTATCGGATTGCTGGCGTTTCTCTTTATGCTTGGCGGTACTGCCCCGGTGGTTGCGCGCACACTCATATGGCTGAGTTGGGCAGCAGGCAGTGTCGCCGCGCTGGGCGGTTTGTTTATTCTGTTATCGCTGCTGGCGTTGGCGTTCGAGCTGCTCATCGCAGCGGTGAGCGGCCCCAAACCGAAAGCCCCCCCCGCCCACACCGACACCACAGGCGACCGTGACACCTTACCCTCAAGCGCTAGCGATCGTCATCCGGCTCGAAGATCGCCTCGATGCTGGTACCAAACAGGCGCGCAATTTTGAACGCCAGCGCGAGGCTGGGGTCGTACTTGCCGGTTTCTAGCGCGTTGATCGTTTGCCGAGAGACGCCCAGATGTTTCGCGAGTTCCGCCTGCGACCAATCGCGCTCGGCGCGGAGCACCTTCAGCTGGTTTTTCATCGGTAGCGGCGTAGCGCCACCTGCTGCCCGATACCCCAGAAGGCGATGATCATCGGCAGCACCCAAATTAGACCCACCTGCGGGAACCCGGCGATTTCCAAAAAGCCGAGCGTAAACGTGATGAGGCCCGTCCAGCCCAGGCTAAAGCCGAACGCCTCCATTTGGATGCGGAATTGCAGTTCGTCCAGGGTGCGGAGCATCTGCAAAAACGCCCACAGCCCATACCCCACTGGTATCACCGGCAGCACCGCGACGGCATATCGCCATAGCGCAGCCCCCGTGTGGTTGAGCACCGTGATGCTGAACATCAGCACCACGGCATAGCCGATTATCGCTGCGACAAAGCGCCGTACGTAGGTGGTCATGTGTACGATTTACTCCTCAGTTTTAGTCTCCTCGCCGGGGTTGAGGGCGGGTACTTCGCCAGATTCCAGGGCCGGGTCGGCATCGGGGGTATCGAAGTCGAGGTCTGCGGTGAAGTATCGCCACAGCACCCCGAACACCACCACGAATGCGACAGCCAGGCCCACGCCCAGCGCAAAGTTGCCCGTTACGAAGCCGATGCCCAGGCCAAGACCTAGCCCAGCCAGTGCCCCCGCGTTGAGCGGGGAATTGTCGAGTTGTGAGTTTTCCATCGGAAGCGGTCCTTTAAGTATAATACTTGCTAACATTCGAATTATGAAGCAAGCACCCTACGCTGTAAAGGACGGGAAGCCCCCAGCCAGTATGCACCAAACCGGGGCCAAACAGCCTACGCGTCGTTATCGGCCTGTTGGTTTAGCAGGGCACCCAGGATGACCCCGCCCCAAACCCCATATGCCACGCCCATCGCGATGTTGCCGAAGGCCACGCCCAGGCTTGTACCCACGCCGATACCAATTGCCATGCCTGCACCGAGCTTGCTGTTGTTCACTTTCCCTCTGGGGATGTCAAGTTTACTTTACACCTTTAGTGTCAAGCATGCTTGTCATTTTGTAAAGTGCGCGCGACGTACATTTATACGGATTTTACGGTGAATGGGTGTACAATTGGTTGGAGATTAAGCAGGAGGTGTACCCCAATGACCCGACGCTATGCCGGGCTTATCGGCGCTTCGCTGGTGTTTCATGTGATAGCCGTTGTGTTTATCAGCCTATATGCTACGCGCTACCCCCTCGCGATAGACGAGTGGGTCCACGCCGTGCCACGCGCCGTCGCCGCTATCGAGGGTGAGTTGCGCGTCGCGGACCTTGTGCAGCCACTGAACAGCATTCATGTCACATTTTTTACGTGGCTTATCCTCATCCCGAACATGGTCTTCAACGACTGGAACCTGCGCTTCGAAAGCCTGCTGAACTACCCGCTGGCGCTCATTAATTTGGTGCTGGTGCTGCGGTTGCTCACACAACGCAGGCCCTATTTGCTGGCGTGGCTGCTGCTCCCCATCAGCGCCTTGATGCTGGCTGTGCAGCAGAACGAAAACCTGCTGGTGGGCTTCCATAACATGTACCACTTCGTGAGTATGTTCACGCTGCTGGCCTTTTTGATGCTCGCGCGTGGGGTGCCCTCGCTGTTAAACGTGGGGCTGGCGGTATTGTTCGGCCTGTGTGCGACGTTCGCGTTTGGCAATGGGCTGCTCGTTTGGCCGATTGGCCTGCTGGCGTTACCTTTCCTCGGCTACCGGGGCTGGAAACCCTACGCGCTGTGGGCAGTCGCGGCGACGGTCATCATTGCGCTGTTCCTCACCAGGCCAGACCTCGGCGTGGTGCAAGGTGCGCGTGCCGAAGACGCCGAAGCGCTGTTTAGCTTTAGCAAGATGCCGGGCTACATCCTCTTCACGCTGGCGTACTTGGGGAATGTGTTCACCCACGGCTTCGAGAGCAATATTCTGGTCGCGTTTGCGCTCGCCATTTTCGGGCTGGTGATGACCGGCGTCAATGCTGTGGCGTTGTGGCGCACCGACCGTGACCTTGTCGTCGTTTCGATGATGCTCATCGCCTTCTCGGGCGGCACGGGTTTGCTAACAGCCTTCGGGCGGCTGGATATGTTCGGCGTGCGCTGGGGCATGGCGACGCATTATGTTTCGCACGGGCTGTTGTTCTGGGTAGGGCTGTTCGCGATGAGTGCGCAGGCCATCCGCCGAAATTTACCAGAGCCCAAACAGGTGCCGGTCATCATGGCGAACGGGCTGCTGGCGACGTTGTGCGCGCTGTTTTTCCTCTTCGCTACCGCGATGATGTTCGTGCAGTCGCAGGCGCAACTGACCGAAGTTGCGCAGCGCGAGCAGTGTATGCGCGCCGTCGCGCTGGAAGCCGCCGACGTGACCGATTGCCCGGTCAATGGCGGCGGTGCCTCGCCGGACCGCATCCGCACCCTGTACGACTATCGGCTGGCGGGGTTTGCAAAGGATGAGTAAGTATCTATAACGCGGTGGTCGCGTCGCGTCGTGAGGGGACGTTATTCGCAGCGAGGACGAGGCCGCCGTGGGCACGGTCGCCCTTACTGGTATCGCCGATGACTTCCCAGGTAACCAGGCGGAGACCGAGCGGGTTCAAATAGTCGAAGAGGGCATCGCCGACCGACGGCACCACCGACATACCGAAGGTCCACGGCTCGCCCTGTTTTTGCAGGGTGCGGATGGCGTAGCGATAGATGCGCGGGCCTTCGCCGTCGAGGATGTGCTGCGCGAGGTAGTCGAAGGCGATGCCGCTGCCCACCGGAAATGCTTCCGCGACGGTTTTCAGGGTTTCGTCGACGGCTTCGGCGGTGAGGTAATAGGTTACGCCCTCCCACAGCACGAACGTCAGCTTGGTTGTGTCGAAGCCCACGCGCAGCAGCGCATCGCGCCACGACTCGTTGTTGAAATCCGCCGCCGCGAATGTGACATGCGACGCATCGATACCAGCGCGGGCCAGGGCATCGCGCTTGACAGCCTGCGTCTGCGGCGCATCCACCTCGAAGACGCGCAGGTTTGGCTTGTTGGCCAGCCCGTAGGCGCGTGTATCCCACCCCGCACCGAGGATGACCACCTGCTCCACACCGATCGTTTCGATCGCGGTGCGCAGCGCGCTATCGAAGAAGCGCGTGCGATGCCCCAGCGCATAGAATATCGACGGTGAGTGGTTGACGTTGTACCGGTACTGCGGGAAGTTGAGGCCAAGCAAGTTCATGGCCCACAGCGTCGGGCCGTTGCCGAAGCGTAACCCCGCCCGCGAGATGCCCGGTAGGGCGGGGGCGAGTGCTATGGCAGCAGGGTCGGCTCGCTCACCGAGGTGGTGCATAAACCACCGCCCGAAAAACGGCTTGTAGGCCGTGGCAGAAAACCCCTTGCCGTAGGCGTTGCGCCGTAAATCCAGCGAAGAAATGAGGAGACCCATAAGGCTTATGGGCAGCAAAACAATTTCGAGGACCGCAAAGATGATCCACGCGATGGGTTTTGGCATGCGTCGATGTGCTCCTGTGATGAAAGCCTGCCACTTTTAGTATACCGTGATTGGCCCCTGATGGACTTATGGCCATCGTGTTATCCTCGGCAGCATTGGATAGCATTGGATGTTCGTACGGCAACAAGGGGCGGTAAACTGTGACAGGTCAAGAGCGAGTAGGGTTGGCGTGGATATTTTTATCGGCGTCGGGGTATGCCTTTTTGCCTATTCTCACGAAGCTGGTTTACGCCGCCGATGCGGGCATCAGCCCGATTACGCTTGGCATTTTACGCTACATCCTCGCCGTGCCCATCACCTGGGCCGGGGTGCTGCTCTGGGAGCGGCGAACAGGCGAGCGCGGCGCGTCGCCGGTGGGGCAGTTGTTGTTCACCGGGTTGTTTATGGGCGGCGCGACGCTCGCGGTGTTCTACGGCCTCGATTTGCTCGACGCGAGCACGTATGTGGTCATCTTCTTCACCTACCCGGCGATGGTCGCCGTCGCTAGTGCCTTGATGGGCAAGCCGCTGAGCAGGCGCGGCTGGCTCGCGCTGGCGATGACGAGCACGGGCATCGTGCTGACGGTGCCGGAGTTGTTCACCGGCAACATCACCAACCCCAATATGACGCTCGGCGTGTGGGTGGGGCTGGGCAATGCGGCGCTCGTGGCCGCGTTTTTGCTCATCAGTGCGCGCACAGGGCGCGATGGCAGCCCGCGCAGCGCCGCCTGGACGATGACCGGTGCGCTGCTCGCAGTGTTGCCGGGCCTCGCGGTGCCGGGCTTTACGCTGACGACCTCGCCGTTGGCATGGACGTGGATACTCGGGCTGGTGTTGTTCGGCACGGTCGTGGCGCTGTTCGGGTTGATTATGGGCGCGTCGCGCATCGGTG
>CAYSVE010000144.1:0-10662 GCA_964434365.1 uncultured Anaerolineaceae bacterium
AGGTTGTCGCAATTGAGAATCTTACTGCTAGAAGACTCCCAGGCCGTTCGCGAGAATCTGATCGACATTCTGGAATTCAACGGTCATCAGACGCTCGCTGCGCACGATGGTGCTACAGGGCTGTCCTATTTGCACAGCGAAGCAGTCGACTTATTGGTGACTGACGTCAACCTGCCCGATACGAACGGGCTAGAAATCCTCCAGCGCGTAAGGCAAAACACCGCGCTACGCGAGTTATGTGTGCTGGTCATCACGGCAGAACGTAAGACCACGATCCCCGCAGATCCGTCGACGCGCCTGCTCTACAAGCCGTTTCGCGTCGATGATTTTATGGCTGTTGTCGACGAACTGCTGAGTCAAACTCCTGAGAAGTAGTCTCGCATATTCGCCAAAAGGCCTTCGGGCTGTGCAAGCCTCACGACACGCGACACACCGAGCGCGTGCCAATCGACTTCCGGCTCATCTGCCTGCGCGTTGGTAATCCAAACCAAAATCGGCGTGTTTTCGAGATGCTCGTATTGCCGAATTTCGGTGCACAGGAGCCGAGCATCCACCTGTTGGGGCATGTGGTGAACGACGACCATATCAGGCACCATCGCAGCCAAAACTTGGGAAGCCGCCTCGGCAGTGCTGGCCTTCAGTATGCCAAAGCCGTTGTCGAGCAAATACTGCCGCGTTTCCGACAGTGAACCTGTCGGCTGCACCAAAAGAACATGATTTCTGAAACGAAAGCTGTACATGGGCTTAGCTCGCTGCCGTACACACAACGCGTGCCAGCTCATCTAGCGTCGATGCTTGCATCCCCAGCAACCAGCGGCGCACTTGTGGGTCTAGCTGAAACTCTACGAGAAGATTTTCGTCTCGACTGACCAGCAAGCGCTCGCGTACATGAGCATCTAGCAGCGCAATGCCAATGAGTCGGTCAAGTTTACGTCGATCGGACATAGTAAGTGGGCTAAAAGCGAGAATTTTGCTAGGTTGGTCCGCCATGGGTTTACCTGATTATTACGAGCGGACCAGGGACTTGTGAGACTATACCTACCCCCTGGTGTTCGTCTTAGACTGTCGCTGAGCAACGCCCAGCCCTAGCAACCTGGGCAGTGCGTGCCGCCGCGTCCGTTGCCGGCGAAAACGGTCGTCTCTGGGAAAGCCATCGTCGCTACGATAAGGGCAGCAACCGCAGCCACGACGACAACGCTCTTACGTTGGATGAAAAAGGAGAGAAGAAGCGCGTACCAAACCTGCACCTGAGTAATCATCGTGTTGACCTCCGAAGTTGTATTCGATGGCCAAACGATACGGTGAGGTGTGCAACAACGCGCTTACCACGCGCTTCGGGCGACGCAACCCGGGTGGATTTCGTCGCCCGGCGTTATACCTTATGCAAGCAAGGACTCGACAAAACGCTGCGTTTGCGCCGACGGCGCGATCATCAGTTCGTTCTGGAACACCGACTTGACATGCTCCCAGTGACGAACGACTTCGCCCCGACGCCCCGCCCCTGCCAAAACCGAAAACAGGAGCCGGTAGATATCCTCACGGAAGGGCGCGTGGTCCAGGGCTGTTTTATAGTGGGCGATCGCTTCATCCACTGCATCCCGCGCTCGGGCACAATCGCCCAATCGGGTTAACATCTCCACCACGAGTTGCCCGTAGGTTTGTTGCAAATCGACGGCCCACGTCGTGTACAGGTCTTCTAGCAGCGGCCCGTTATGCAGTGCCCGCGCGCGACGCAGCAGGTCTTCGGTGCGCGGGCTGCGCGGTGCCAGCGGGCGCGCGTCCTCGATGAGCTTTCGGAATTCCAGCGCATCGCACGTGACGGGGATCGACGGGTTGATGAAATACCGATCGGACTCGAACAGAATCGTATCGTCGCCGAATGCCGCCCGAGCGCGGTGCAGTGTGGTATGAAAATTCGAACGCACGCGTTTGGCTGGCTGGTCTGGCCAGAAGATGTTGCTGAGGGCCTCGCGACTCGTTTTGCCGTTGAACAGCAAATACAGGAACAAATCGCGCGACCGCTCCGAACGCCAGTCGGTAGAACTGAGGGCGCGGCCATCGCGCGTAATGGTAATCGGACCGAGCACCTCCACCCGCAGCGTGTAAACCGCCTCGCTGAGACCCAACGTCGGGCGAGGACGACCGCCCATCTGTGCTGCATTGAGCAGGTGGATATGATGCTGAAGCACCGGGTAGCGATCCCCTTTTGCCTGTACCAGATGGCGGACAGGCAACGTATGGACCACATCGGCAGCCAGCGATTGTTCCAGATGGAAGCGCTGCGCGAGTGCCTGCGCGGTATCCATCATGTCGAGAGCCAGTTCGGTGGCATTTGCTTGCAGGTGGCAGGCCGCTTTTGCCGTGCGGAGCGTCAGCGTGAGGCCGGGAGCAAGGTCGTTAAGCTGCTCATTTAGGTCATCGAACTCGGCGTGGGGATGACTGTCTGCAATACGCATTTTGAAAATCAACTGTTGCGCCCGTGCAAGCTGCTTTTCTGCTACCAGCTTACCGGCTTCGGCAACGGTTTCGGCTTCAACCGCTACCTGGTGCCCCTCGTGGAACGTGCCCAGCCAACGACACAGGGTAACCATGCTCATCAGGAGCTGGTACTTCAAGTAAAGCTCGGCGTCGCCGATTATCTCCAGCCCCTCCTGGTAGGCGACGTGCGCACGGTCGAAACGCCCCGTATCGCGCAGCAGGTCGCCGTAGCTCCACAGCAGGTATGCGAGGTAGCGCCGCGATTTCGACTGCCGCGCCAGTTTTAGGCCCTCGTCGAAGGTTTCTTCCGCGCGGGCGTAGTCGCCGCAGGTGTGGTGATAAAAGCCGAGGTTGTTGAGGGCGATTGCGAGTTCACCGGGGTTGCCAATTTGTCGGCGTAAAGCAACCAGCCTGAGCAGGCACCGCTCGGCCTCATTGATGTAACCGCCATCCTGGTAGGCAAATTGGAGGTCCTGCAAAATCACCGAGGTCGCCAGATCGTCGCCGACTTCTTCGTAGTGCGAAAGACCAAGCTCCAACACATCGATCGCTTCTTCGATGCGGCCACTCTGGTGGTAGGTCATCCCGAGTACGCGCAGTGCATGGCCCTGAATACTGTCTGGGTGCGATTCGGCGGCGATGATCGGTGCCAGGCTGTCGATGGCCTGGGGGTACTGGCCGCGCTGAAACGCAATCGTCGCACGCTGGATGTCGATCTCGGCGAGCATCGACGTACGATCGATTAGCGCAAAATCACGCTCGGCAGCATCGAGATGGACGTTTGCCCGGTCGTAGTCATAGTTGTCGATGCAGTGCATACCAACCGCAAGATGCAGGTTGGGTATGGGGTGCCTGCAATGTGCGAGTGTCTCGGCGAACCAGCGCAGGGTCTCGTGCCGACCCCGGATGAAGTACGCCTGGGCGACTTCCTCAACGAGCGTCGCAGCACCGGCGTAATCCGCCGCGAGTATGTAGTGGTCGAACGCTGCCTCGACTTCACCCTCGGCAGCAAGCGCGTGCCCCACAATATGGTGCAACTGCCGAAACACATCGGGTTGTTGCGTTCGCAACCGTTGTTGTAAGTAATCACGAAACAGGGGATGATAGACCCAGCTATCGGCCTCTGCTTGCAGAAACAAGTTAGTTTGTCGTACCGTGCGAAGCGCGGTCGTACTGTCGGGTAGGTCCAGTAGGCGCTCACACAGGGTGGGGTTTAGGGTCCGTAACACCGACGACCGCAACAGGAACCGCCGGATGGTAGGCGATTGTTGTAGAAACAGCTTCTCGGCCATCTCCTGAAACGACTGCTCGATGCGGTCGGTTTCGAAGTGCCCCCGCAGAACCGCCGGAATTGGCCGCAAAGCGAGCATCACCCCGGTCGTCCAACCAGAGAAGTCTTCGATCAACGTGGTGAGGTTTTCGCGTGGGTGCCCTGGATACGCTTCGCCGAGATACATCAGGTCGCGCTGGCTCATTGCGAGGTGTTCTGGCCCAATTACCGACACTTGATGGTCTGCAAGCAAATCGGTGAAGGGTAGCGGCGGCACCGTGCGACTGATAAGGATGAGGTGAACATGGGCCGGAAGCCCAACTACAAGGGCATTGAGCCAGTCTTCGGCATTGGAGAAACCATCGATGTGGTGCACATCATCTAAAACGATGATGAGCGGTTCATCGACGTCTGTTTCCAGTCGTCCGCTCAACTCCGTGGCGAGTTCGGCGCTATTGGTGATGAACCCCGGCTGTTCGACCAAAACGCTGCATGCCTTGGCCAGTTTGCGCCGAAAGCGTCGATCCAAAACAAAGCCGTCCCGGTCAAGCGCATCGAGGCTGTACCACACGACCACCTCTCGACGGCTATCGACAAACTGCGAGATAGCCGTGGTTTTCCCATACCCGGGTGGCGTACACACAAGCACGATGGGCGAGTTCAGGGCTGATTCCAACACCGTCGTGAGGTGGGGGCGAGTAATCAGTGGAAAGATATTGTGCAGTTGGGCAGTGGCTTCCATAGGCGCATATCATCCATCAATGTATTTACTAACGGCACACTGCTGAAATTGTAACCTACGAATGGAACCGAAAGGCAACAGGTTTGAAGTTTCCTACCGGAAATGGCAACGCGTTTCGGTATTTTGCTGCGATTTTTGCCCGCGTTGTAGCAAAGCCGCTGCCGATGGAGACCGCCATTCGGCAATTGCTGGCTTGCACCCGTGCACGGCAAGCCGCGTCTTCTCGCGTGGAGAGTGGCACTGTCGAAATACGCGGCTCAGCGTGGCGATTGTCTACAGCCACTCTTTTCCTGAATACCGAACCCCACCACGCGTTGCTTGACATCTACCGAAACCTGCGATAAGCTCCAACTAACTAATACGCATTAGTTAGTTGCCCAAAAAAGTTCATTTGGCCGTGTTTTATGAATAATCGTCGCATTACTAGCCACGATGTCGCGCGACATGCGGGCGTTTCGCAAACAACTGTATCCTTCGTCCTCAACGGTAAGCGCGCGGGCAATATCAGCGCCGAAACCTCGGCGCGTGTCTGGCAGGCGGTCGAAGAGCTAGGGTACGTCCCCAACGCTACCGCGCGTAGCCTCGCGCGAGGCTACAGTTCCAACATTGCGCTCGCGCTCATCAACCCACACCAGCAGGTTTTTGTCGACGACTATGTGCCCAACATCATCACCGGCATGACTCAAGTCGTCCGTGACGAGGGATTCCGAGTCTTGCTAGAACTCGTTTCGGCAACCAACCCGACGAACACGGTTCGCGATTTGGTGGTTGGGAAAGAAGTCGCAGGTCTGGTCCTGCTCACGCACGATGAAGGCCCAGCCGAGGCCCAACTCCTTGATGCACTCATGGCCACCGCGGCGCCACTCATCACCATTAGCCACACCGATGCAGATATCCACTGCGTACTTGCCGACAACCTATCGGGCATCCGGCAGATGACAGCGCATCTCATCGGCCTTGGCCACCAGCAAATTGCCTGCATTAGCTATGCACCCCGCCATGGGAACAACGAGGTACGGCGTCGCAGCGAAGCGTTCCTACAGGTCATGACCGATCATGAATTGTCCGTTCCTGGCAACTTTTTTGTCGATGGAGCCTTCGATCCGCAAACTGGCTACCACGCAATGCAGAGCTTGCTCGCCCTGCCTGCGCGTCCGTCCGCCGTGCTCTGCCTCAACGATACGATGGCAATCGGTGCCATCGCCGCTGTACAGGATGCGGGGTTGGGCGTCCCGCAGGATATTGCAGTGGTCGGCTTCGACGATATACGGATGGCCGCCTTTACAAATCCACCGCTGACGACGATCCGCGCGCCCGAAATTCAGCTTGGGAAGCAGGCAGGGATGTCCATACTGGACCTCATCCGAGGCGTAGCCGTAAAGCCCAAGCGGCAAATACTCGCGACCGAATTGGTCGTGCGATCGTCTTGCGGTGCGAACCTCGCGCCATTTGCCGAACACCGCAGCGGGTAGACAACGCAAACGCATACTACGAGGAAGGCCCTCACGACGATCAACGATATACCATACTAATACGCATTAGTCTATCGAAATAGTGTTTATGAGGAAACCATGGCAACGACAACCCCACCCCCACAAGGACAAGACACCCTGCTAGAGCGGCTTGCGAACAACGGTACGTTCGTAGGCTTTGCCCTCATCTTGCCCAGCCTTATTGGTTTTGTGGCTTTTTATGCGATGCCCGCCGTACGCGCGGTGATGATCAGCTTCACCGAGTGGAACCTGCTGACCGACGCCGAATTCGTCGGTTTTGCCAACTACGCCGAACTCTTTCAGGATGACCGCTTCTGGCGATCTCTGCGCGTGACACTCGCATACGTGCTGTGGAACATCCCACTACAAACGTTGATCGCCATTGTGATGGCTGTGATCATGGATCGCGTGCACGATGCAGTCTCTGCGCTCGTGCGCGGTATTATGATTTTGCCCTGGCTCATGCCCAACGTTATCGTCGCACTTCTCTTCCTGTGGATATTGGACCCGTCGCTGGGCATTATGAATGTGTTTCTCGGGTGGTTCGGTATCGCCGAGCAGCCCTTCCTCGGCTCACCAAACCAGGCAATTGCGTCGATAGCGGGGATAAACATATGGCGGCACGCCGGTTACAACGCCATCTTGATCTTCGCCGGGCTGAAGACCATCCCGCGCACCCTGTACGAGGCAGCGAGCATCGACGGCGCGAACCAATGGACGCAGTTCCGCCGCATCACGATTCCGTTGTTACGCCCGGTGCTGGTGTTCGTGCTCGTCACATCGGTGATCGGGTCCTTCCAGGTGTTCGACACTGTCGCCGTGACGACAGAAGGCGGCCCCGCCGGCGCGACCCGTGTCATCATCTTTTACATCTTCGACCAGGTGTTTAACCGGCGCATCAACATGGGCCTGGCAACAGCGGCCTCGGTTGTGTTGTTCCTCATACTGATCACAGTCACCCTTATCCAGATGCGCTACCTTCAGGCCGATCAATCGGACCTGGCAGACTACAGCTAAAACGACACTTATTTCACGAGGAGCAAAAATTATGGCTAACACCGTTCAACCGGGTGTGACAAAGCGCCAGGCACGTCGCAGCGAAGCCCCCATGTGGTTTGCCAACCTGGACTGGTGGGACATCGTACTGTGGGTACTGCTATTCCTGTTCGTTGTTGCAACACTCTTCCCGTTCTGGTGGGTGTTGCGGACGGCGCTCACGGCACCGGCAAAAGTTTATACCGAGGTGGCCTCGCTCACGCCCATCGAACCCACACTGTTCAACTTTCAGCGTGTGCTAGGCGCGGTAGACACGACCGCCCTCGTGGGCGAAGCGGTGACCAACGCGAACATCACCACCGCAGAACTGAACTTCTGGATCTTCCTGCGGAACTCGTTCATCGTGTCCAGCCTCATCACGTTCGGCCAAACGATCTTCAGCACGGCAGCAGCCTACGCCTTCGCGCGCATCAAATTTCCATTCCGCAACACCATCTTCTTCGTCTACCTTACCGGGTTGATGGTGCCTGCGATTGTGCTGTTCATCCCCAACTTTGTGCTTATTCGCCAAATCGGCTGGATCGGCACGTTTCAGGGGTTGGTTGCACCGTTCTTTCTGATGACGCCGTTCGCGGTGTTCTTCATGCGGCAGTTCTTCCTTAGTTTGAACAAAGACCTCGAAGAAGCAGCTACCCTCGACGGTGCGACCCAATTCGGTATCTTCTGGCGGGTGGCGCTGCCGCTTGTGCGTGGGCCGATCCTCACCCTGGCGATTTTGACATTCATCCAGAGTTGGAACGAATACCTGTGGCCGCTGCTGGTTGGCTTCAACGAAGATGTGCGTGTGCTCACGGTGGCGCTGGGCGTGTTCCGCGAACAAACGCCACAGGGTGCACCCGACTGGACGGCGCTGATGGCGGGGACGGCGGTTGGTATCGTCCCCACGATTTTGATCTTCATCTTTTTCGGGCGAAAAGTTGTCGATTCGATTCAGTTCTCTGGCTTTAAGTAGGCCGGCCCGTCAGCCAACCATCGGGCAAATGGTTGGCTGCTGGCCCCTGGTTGGCACACACAGCGCCCGCCAGGGGCGAGCAGCGAACCGGTCTGTTCGGGCAAGCGATACCGTTTTCGCCTGCGAATACCAATCTACCGGTTGCAACGCATGTCGGGTGTGTTGTAGCAACGTTTAATTCAGAATAGCTTTAGGAGACAAACATTGATGAAGACCCTCAAAACAACCCTGATGCTCACGCTCCTCGTGGGCTTGCTCACCGCTGCCGGGGCGGCCAGCGCCCAGGACGTAACCCTGCGCTACTGGCTGTGGGACACCAACCAGCTCCCCGCCTACGAGCAGTGTGCTGCGGACTTCATGGCAGAAAACCCCAGCATCGCTATCGAGATCGAGCAGCGTGGCTGGGGCGACTACTGGACCGCTATCACCAGCGGTTTCGTGACCGGCGACGCGCCGGATGTGTTCACCAATCACCTTGCTAAGTACCCCGAGTTCGTGGAGCTTGAGCAAATTATCGACATACAGCCGTGGGTCGAGCGCGACGGCGTGCCGACGGACATTTACTACCCCGGCCTCGCCGAATTGTGGTCTCGCGACGGGGCACGTTACGGCCTGCCGAAGGACTGGGACACCGTCGCGGTCGTCTACAATGCCGAGGCTGCCGAGGCGGCTGGTGTAACGGTCGAAGAATTGAACAGTATGACGTGGAACCCTGAGGATGGTGGCACCTTCGATGAAGTGATGGCCCGCCTTACCATCGACGCCAACGGCAACAACGCCCTCAGCCCAGATTTCGACGCGGACAACGTAGTGCAATACGGCTTCGCGAACACCTGGGGCGATGCCCAGGCCTACGGCCAAACCGAGTTCAGTTGGCTAACCCACACCACCGGCTGGGAGTTCAACAACGGCAACTGGGGCGACGAGTACTTCTACGACGACCCCCGCTTCGCTGCGACGATCCAGTACCTTGTGGACCTCTGGCTGGAGAAGGGCTACGCTGCCCCGTTCGAAGATCAGGTCGCGCTCGGCAAGTCTGCCTTGTTCCAGGCCGGTGAGGCTGCGATGGTCGTCGACGGCTCGTGGATGATCGGCACGTACCTCGCCAGCGACTTCGAAGTGGGCTTTGCCCGCCTGCCAGAAGGCCCGGAAGGCCGCAAGAGCATGTTCAACGGCCTCGCCGACTCCATCTGGGTTGGCACCGAGCACCCCGACGAATCGTGGGAATGGGTGAAGTACCTGGCCTCGCCGGCCTGCCAGGCGGTTGTGGGTGAGTCCGCCGTGGTCTTCCCCGCCATCCCCGATGCCGCCGATCTTTCCCTTTCGGTTCGTGAGGAAGCCGGTGTCGACGTAAGCGCCTTTGTGTTGCAAGCTGGTGAAGAAGGCGGCACATTCCTGTTCCCCATCACCGACTTCGGTGGCGAAATCGCGACTATCATGGACGAAACGATGGAGTCCATCGGTTTGGGGCAGGTCGACGCAGCCTCCGCGCTGGAAGCGGCCAACGCCGAAGTCAACGATCTGTTCTAATCACCTTTGCCAACACCCGACACCGCATGACTGAAGTGTAACAGGTGCGTCGTGCCGCTGGGGCGGCGCACCATTTTTCTCAAACAGGTTTTGATGCCCTATGCTACGACTCTCGATGTTATCGATTTTGATCCTTGCTGCGGGTGCGCTGTCGACCGGCTATACACAGGATGTGACTGTGGAGGCCACACCAGTCGATGAGGCTACGTGCGGTGAGGCATTTGTAAAATACACGTTGCCGCACATCACCACGACCAACACCGATCCGGTTCGGATGTTCGAAAGCAATGGCAGCGGCCTTGCCGTGGGCGACATCGACGCCGATGGCCTGCAAGACATTGTGCTCGCGAATATCGGCGGTTTGGCGACGGTGTTGTTCAACCAGGGCAACCTGGCGTTTACGTCTCTCACGCTGGATACTCCGCCCACGCGGGCCGCCAATCTCGTCGACCACGACGGTGATGGCCTACTGGATGTGGTGATGACCACCCAATTGGGCGCGCCCATCATCTACCGAAATACCGGGGAGCGCACATTTGCTGCTCGCGCTTCGCTCCCTGGCGTAACGGCCCCGGCCTACAGCATGGCCTGGGGAGACACCGATGCCGACGGCGACCTCGACCTCGTCACAGGTAGCTATGACGCCGAACTCGAACTGAAATTGCGCGACACCTTCATGACCGGCAGTGGCGCAGGCGTCTACTTCTACGAAAACAACGCGGGCCAGTTCAACCCACTGCGCCTTGCAGACGCTTCACAGGCGCTTGTCGTTTATCTGCACGATATCAACAACGACGGCGCACCCGATATTCTTGTTGGCAACGACTTCGAACCGACCGACCGATACTGGCTAAATGCGCCAGAAGGCTGGCGAGCCACCGAGATATTCGATGTGATGACGCACAGCACCATGAGCTTCGCTGCTGCCGACATCGACAACACGGGTAGGTACGAACTGTATGCCACTGATATGAAGCCCTACGCTGAGGACGACGCCACCATGCAGGCCTGGGCACCCGTTATGGAACAGATGATGGGCATCACCCCATTGGCCGACGACCCGCTGGTTATGGAGAACGTCCTGCTCACCGAGCAAAACACTGGCTTTGCGAATATCGGCGATCGTGTGGGCCTCGGAGCT
>CAYSVE010000145.1:0-10590 GCA_964434365.1 uncultured Anaerolineaceae bacterium
TTGGCAAGGCCAAGGCCGCCAACATGCCGAAGGACAACATCGAGCGCGCCATCAAGCGTGGCACAGGCGAACTCGACGGCGGCGAGGTGTTCGAACTCTCGTACGAGGCTTACGGCCCAGAGGGCATCGCGTACGTCATCGAGGTGCTGACGGACAACAAGAACCGCGCCCTCGCCGAGATCAAAGCCGCGCTGAACAAAAACAACGGCACGCTGGCTTCCAACGGCGCGGTCACGTGGCAGTTCGACCAAAAAGGCTACATTGTGCTGAAGGGCGAGGACCTCGACTACGACACGATCTTCATGGAGGCCGTCGAGGCCGGTGCCGAAGACGTAGTGGACGAAGACGGCGTCATTGTGGTGTTCACCCCGCGTGATGAGTTCGGCAACGTGGAACAAGCCCTCACCGACGGTGGCTATGAAGTCGACGAGAGCGAACTGCGCTGGATTCCGCAGAACGAGACAGAAGTCGCCAAGGACAAGGCAATCCAAAACATGCGCCTGATGGAAAAGCTGGAAGACCTGGACGACGTGCAGAGCGTCGCCAGCAACCTTGCGATTTCCGATGAGATGGTCGCGGAGTTCGAGTCGGCGTAATGCTGACCCTCGGCATCGACCCCGGTACCGCGACGGTGGGTTATGGCCTCGTCCGCGAGCACAACGACGGCACGCTGCAAGCCATCGACTACGGCGTCATCACAACCCCGGCGAAAACCCCGATGTGGGAGCGGCTGAAGACGATCCACGACGAACTTGCACAACTCGTCGCCACCCACGACCCGGACCGAGCCGGGGTCGAGGAGCTTTTCTTCGCGAGGAATGTGACGACAGCCATCACCGTAGCACAGGGTCGGGGGGTCATCCTCTACGCGTTGGCCGAGGCGGGTTTGCCCATCGCCGAATATAAGCCGAACGAGGTGAAGCAGAGCATCAGCGGGTATGGTGGTGCCGACAAAAGCCAGATGCAGGAGATGGTGCGAATGCTACTCGGTTTGGAGGCCATCCCCCGGCCCGACGACGCTGCCGACGCGCTCGCCGTGGCTATCACCGATATTCATAGCGCGCGTTACCAGGGTTTGCTCGGCCAATGACTGAATACAACGCGAGAGTCGTCGTGCGGCGAAAAAGCTTCAAGCACAACCGCACATGTTCACCTATGCAGTTGACAGGCGCAGATCGTTATCGAATCGGCAGTTTGTGGTACTCAGTGCAAGATAGAACCCGTTGGCAACACGGTACGATGGTCGATGAAGTGCATCAATTCGCAGGAAGGCACAAATTTGCGATTGGTGACCTCGTCTTGGCCGAGAATGCTGGCATGCAGCCTGTGGTAACCTTTAGGATTAATAATTTGGAGATGTGCAACCTCGCGGAGCTAACAACCGCCGACTTCGTCGCACTCGGTTACCCCGACCGCAATTCGTTTGTGGCCGACATTCCGTTGTACGATACACCGCGCTTCTGGATCATGCGTTTCGACATCGTCGAGAGGTTTCGCAGTGTTGAGTAGAAACCGAATGCACTTCAGAAAGCCGCAAAAATGATCGCGAGTATCGAGGGCCGCGTCGCGGATAAGCAGAAGGACCACCTCATCGTGGTGGTGAACGGCATCGGCTACCGGGTATACACGCCCGTTGCGACGCTCACACGCGCCGAAGGCGAGATTCATCTGCACACCACGCTCATCGTGCGCGAGGACGCCCTGACGCTGTACGGCTTCGAAACGGCGACCGAGCGCGGCCTGTTCGAAACGCTCATCGGCGTAAGCGGCGTGGGGCCGCGCCTCGGGGTCGCGATCCTAAGCACCCTTAGCCCCGATAACCTTCGCAACGCGGTCACTGCCGAGCGGGCCGACGCGCTCACCCGTGTACCTGGCATCGGCAAGAAGACTGCCCAGAAGATCGTCTTCGAACTGAAGGATAAGTTCATCACGATGGACACGATTCCGATCGACATCATCGAAGACGACGTGAACAGCGACGTGCTCGATGCGCTCATCGCGCTGGGTTACAGCGTCGTCGAAGCGCAGAGTGCGATACAAGCCCTGCCGTCCGACGCGCCCGACGAAGTCGAGGAGCGCGTGCGACTCGCCTTGCAATCTTTCCTCTAACCCCCTAGGTAAACCATGACCCAAGACCTCATCGGTAAACACGTTCCCGTGCTGGATAAGGGCTGGATCGAACTCGTCGATTTGATGCCGCACCCCAGCAGCGACATTGCCGGTGACCTTGCCATCGTCAATGCCGCGCGCGTCAGCTTCCTCGGCGAGAGCAAAGGCCCGGAGCGCGACAAGAAGCTATTGTTCTACCTGCTGCGGAACCACCACACCTCACCCTTCGAAATGGTGGAGTTCAAATTTCGGGCGCGCGCGCCACTCGTGACGTGGTGGCAGTGGGTTCGGCACCGCACATGGAATATGAATGCGCAGAGTGGACGCTACACCCCCTTCGAGGAAAACGACTTCTACGTGCCCGATGTGTGGCGACGCCAGAGTAAGGACAACAAACAGGCCAGCGAGGGCGAGGTCTCCGAGGCGAGCAATGCCGAACTCACCCAGCGACTACTCGACCACTATGAGAAGTCGTTCGCGTTATATTCCGATGCACTGGAAGCGGGCGTAAGCAAGGAGATGGCGCGGTTGTTTTTGCCAGGGTTCAGCGTGTACTACACCTGGGTGATGAAGATCGACGCGCACAACCTGATGCACTTTTTACGCCTGCGCATGGCCCCAGACGCACAGTACGAAATTCGTGTGTACGCCGAGGCCATTTACGAGCATTTCTTCAAACCCGCCTTACCGTGGACGGCAGAGGCGTTCGAGACGTATCACCTTAATCCGGCGTCGGAGTAGGCGGCGAACCTTCGACGAAGAAAATCGCGTCTTCCTCGGGGCAAACCGGGCGACGCTCCGCATTGAGTGGCACCACCGTCCACCGATACTGACCACCATCGGGAAAAACAAATCCGGGGATGGTTACCGATGCGCCCGTTGGGAAGTCATCGTAGAAGTGTTGTGGCCGCGGTGAGTCGTCATCGGCGTTGTAGAGCCGCACCCAATACGATGCCGGGCCTTCGATGGGATTCCAGAACAAACTGATGTCTTGGCCATAGGGCACCGAGGCGGTGTTTAGTTCGAACAAAATGGAGAAACCGCCGCAAGTTGTTAACGTGGGGACGAGGGTTTGCGTCGGTCGCCGTGTGATTGTGGGGACAGCGGTACGCACACGGGTCGGCGTGGCCGTGGGTGCATCGGGGTCATCCACCACGACGGGGGCAACCTCAACCTGTGCCTCCGATGCGCTGCTCTCTGCTGTGGGGGTCCATGTCGGCGGTAAGTTATCGACGCGCTCCCGCGTGAGCGTAACGGTAGGCGTCGCCGACGGGGTGATATCGGTTGGCGTAACGGTGGGTGTGTTCGTTGGCACCACCACGGTTGGGTCTAGCGTCGCGCAGGCGCTCAGGCAAGCGAGCAGCCCCAACAACAGCATTCGGCGCATCTTACACTCCTCTGGTGATTAAAATAAGCCAACTGACCAACCAAACGAAGTCGACCAATGTGAGCAACAACGCCACAACGATGTATCGTACCGTCCAGGGGCCAGCCGAAGCCTCATCATCGACACCGACGAGCGCACGCCAACCAAACATGTATAAGGTAAGGCCCAACACCAGCGCGCCACCGACCAACGCATTGCGTACGGTTGCGGTCGGGTCGAAGACGAATTGCAAGTACAATTCGCCCTGGCGGGTGACGAGGGCCGTGATGTACGCCAGAACCGCCCCGACAGGGAACGCGACCAGCCCGGCCAATAAGGCGACCACCCCCACAAGGATAATCCGCAGCAGGCGTGGGAGGTTCAGCAGGCGCTGCGCGAGCGCACGCCACTTTTCGGCGCGGGTGGTAGCCGTCACGAACGGCCCGGCCCCATCACATTGACCATGAACGGGGCAGCGCGCTTGAAGTACGCGCGCATCTCCTCGCGGGCCGGTTCTTCGATGCCGACCGCGTCGATTGCCGCGAGCATGTGCTCTAGCCAATGCTGCGCCGCCTCGCGGTCGATGACATACGGCATGTGGCGCATCCGCAGGCGCGGGTGGCCGCGCTGCTCGATGTAACGCATCGGCCCGCCGAAGTATTGCGCCAAAAACAAAAACTGCCACTTTTTGCCCGGTTCCAGGTCTTCGGGGAAGATAGGCCGCAGCACCTCGTCGGCCTCGACACGGGCATAGAATTCGTCTACCAGTTGTTGGAAGGTCTCGTCGCCGCCGACCATCTCGTAGATTGTTGTCTCGGTCATCCTGCTCTGCACTGGAAAATTACACGCGGAAAGGTACAATCCGTCGGATTCTAACTCATTATAGCAGAGGAGCATCCTGATGAAATCGCTACTGCGCAGCGTTGCAGTCGGCGCGCTGTTGATCTTGTTCGTATACCCAGCAGCCGCCCAGGATGATTTGAGCGTGGTCGGGAGCGGTGTTGCGGCCCCGCTTTTCGACACACTAGCAAACGCCGCCGAGATAAACCTTACTACACAGGTGACGGGTACGGTCTCGGGCTTTCAGCAATTTTGCGCCGGCGAGGCAGACGTAACGCTTTCCACACGGCCCATCGCCGTGAGCGAAGAGGCCGCCTGCGCCGAAAACGAGATCGAATTTGCCGAAATACTGATGGGCTACGAAGCCCTGGCTTTCATCGTTAACCCCGAACTGAATATTACGCAGTGCCTCGCCCTCAATGACCTGAACAGTATGCTCGCTCCCAGTGCGACACTCGCCGACTGGCTGCCCTACCAGGAACTCGGCGAAGATGAAACCGAAGCCGAGGCAATAGCCTTCGCAGCGATGACGACGGCGAACGACACGTCGACGTACTTTTTGCTCGATGAACTCATCGATGGCGTCGGCTTCCGCGACGATTTCGTTGCCGATGGCGATAGCGCAGCCGTCGCCGAGACAGTCCTCGCGGAGGCCAATTTGCTGGGCATCATCAACGCAGCCACGACCCCCGAAGATGTGTCCGTCCTCGCCCTAAATAGCGGGGCGGGGTGCTTCGTTCCCTCGTCGGATGACCTCAGCGCGGGGCGATACCCGGCAGGGGTTACGCTGTACGCCTATGTGAACAGCAACGACCTCGACAGCCTTCGTCCGGCCTTCGACGTGGAGGCCGAGGTACTCGCCGGTGCGGGTTACCTGTCCATCGCCGCGAGTGATGAACCGCTCAACGAGGCCGCCCTGGCTGGTGAAGTCGGACGCCAGTTCAGCGCAGAGGTGACCGCCTTCACCATCCCGCCGACAGTCGAGGGCACGATCAACATCGCAGGCGCATCGACGCCATTCCGCCTTGTGGACCGCGCCGTGCAGGACTTCACCACGCAGTATTCCGGCGCGCTTATCAACAATGCGCTGGAAGGCCAGCCCGATGGCCTGCGCCGCCTGTGCAACGGTGAGGTCGACCTTGTGTTCATCCAGGGCGGCTTCCCCGCCGATGCCGAGGAAAACTGCGCCGCGAACGACATCACCCGCCTAGAAATCGAGTTGGGTGCGCAGGGTGCGGTCCTCATCACCAACGCGGCTGCCGAGCACCTTGCGTGCCTGCCCACCGAGCAATTGGTGCAAGCCTGGGCCGCCTCGGAGGAACCCGTGATGACCTGGGACATGGTCGATGAGAGCTACCCGGAGACGGATGTGTTCGTATTTGCGCAGAGCCTCGGCGATGTGACCGCCAACTTGATGCTCACCGAAGCCGGTTCTCGATCCCCACTGCGTGAGGACTTGCAAACGAACTTCGACGAGTTGTTCCGTGCGGCGGCAGTCGCCAACGCCGAGGGTGCGATGTCCGTCATGACGTGGGAGGACTACCAGAACGTCGTGGCGAGCGGCCAGGAGGGCATCCAACTTGTGGAGGTCGACGCGGGCGACGGCTGCATCGCCCCAACCGAGGCAGCCATTCTTGATGGCACCTACCCACTCGCGCGCGAAACGCGCCTAGTCATCAGCGAAACGGCGCTGCAACGCATCGAGGTGCAGTCGTTTGTGTGGTTCATGCTCGATGAATCGCGCATCAATTTACTGACCGCAAACGGCTTCATCGGCTTCGATGTTGCGACCCTGAATGAGGTGCGCGATACGCTCCAGGCGGCATACGAGGCCGCCACTGAGGCTGCTGCCGCCGAAGCCGAGGCTGCTGCGGAAGCATCGGCAGCGGGCGAAAGCGACGCCGCAGCGGAAGAGCCTGAAGACGCGGCGGTCGAAAATGCGGGCGACACCTCGGCCCCTGCTGACGACGCCGCTGAGGCCGATACCGAAGGTGAAGAGGCCGCTGCCGAAGACTCGGCTGCGGACGGTGACGCCGCAGCCGAGGGGGCCGACACCGAAACCGAAGAAACTGATGAGGAAACCGAATAAACGGGTTCCAAAAACTGCACCGGGCGGGGCGAAACCGCCCGGTGTGCTATACTAAACATCCGCTAAATCACCACCGAAACGGAGCGCCCCATGCGTGGCGAACTGGTCGCTATTGACCTCGAAACAACCGGCCTTGATCCAGCCTCAGACGCCATAATCGAAATTGGCGCGGTACGCATGGAGGACGGCAAAATACTCGAAGAATACAGCCAACTGATTAACCCCGGCATTCCGATCCCCGAGCGCACGACGCTGCTGACGGGCATCGCCCAGGAGGATGTTGCGAACGCCCCACGGTTGAACAGTGTATTGCCAGACATCGAAATGTTTATCGGCAAAGCACCGGTTATTGGGCACAGCGTGTCGTTCGATGCCGGATTTATGAATCGGGCCGGGGCGATGACGGGCAACCTGCTGTTGGACACGTACGATCTGGCCTCGGTGTTGCTGCCACGCATGGCCCGGTACAACCTGCACAATCTCACCGCCGAGTTCGGCCTCGTGCTCGAAGACGCCCACCGCGCGCTCGATGATGCGCGCGCTGCCGGTGAATTATATTGGGTGCTGTGGAACAAGGCGCTCGATTTACCTTATGCGACGCTGCAAGAGATTAACGACGCCGCACGCGGCCACAACTGGCACGCCGCGCCGGTCTTCGCTGCCGCGCTGAAGGAGCGCACCGAGCAACTGAAGGGCAGCCCGCCGGACAAAAACACGCCGATGCCCTTCCAACCGTTGCCGGATACCGAACAACCGCTGCAACCCGTCGAGAACCCGCAGCCGATCAATTCGGCGATGGCGGGGTTTATTCTGTCGGACGGCGGGCCGCTGTCATTGCAGCTTACGAGCTTCGAGGAGCGCCCCCAGCAAATCGCCATGTCTACGGCTGTGGCCGAAGCCTTCAACGAGAACGAACACCTCATCGTCGAAGCGGGCACTGGCACAGGCAAGTCGATGGCGTACCTTATCCCGGCGGTGATGTGGGCCCAAACCAACGGCGAGCGCGTCGTTATCTCGACGGATACGATCAGCCTGCAAGACCAACTCGTGAACAAGGACATCCCCACGGTGCAGGGGGCCTTCGACGAGCGAATTAAGGCGGCCATCGTCAAGGGGCGCGGGAACTACCTTTGCGCTCGCCGACTTTCGGCGCTTCGCCGGCGTCGCCCAACCAATATCGACGAGTTGCGCACACTTGCCAAGGTGCTTGTGTGGATGCTGGAAAGCGACAGCGGCGATAAAGAGGAGATCAGCTTGCGTGGCCCCGCCGAAAACGGCACGTGGCGACGGCTGAGTGCGCAGGATGAGGGTTGCTCGCTAAGCCGGTGCGAGGCGCTGGGCAAAATATGCCCGTTCTACAAGGCGCGCAAATCTGCCGAGACCGCGCATGTGCTGGTCGTCAACCACGCGCTGCTCATCTCCGACGCGAAGACCGATAACCGCGTGCTGCCCGAGTATCGTTACCTTGTGATGGACGAGGCGCACCACCTGGAAGACGCGGTGACGAACAGCATGAGCTTTCGGTTGGATGCGGGCACCCTCAACCGACGCCTGGGGGACCTCGGCGGCCCGAAGCGCGGTCTGCTCGCCGATATGCTGCGCAGCCTGCGCGATGGCGCGCCCGACAAAACCGTGGATCGCATCGAGCAGTTTGTGAACAACGTCCATGAGGCAACGAGTGTGATGGGCACACACGTCGAAAAGCTGTTTCAGGAATTGCGCGGCTACGCCGAGAGCACCGGCAACGTCCGCGCGAGTGATTTCGTGTCGCATGTACGCTTCACACCTGCCGACCGCGTTCAACCGCGCTTCGAGCGGGTGCGCCGCACCTGGGAAGTACTGAGCGAGTTTCTGGACATCATCAGCTATGTGTTGGAGCAGCTAGAAGGCGGCCTGCCGGGCTTACGCAAATACGAAATCGAAGGGCTGGACGACCTCACCAGTGCCATCGGCACGGCATCGCGCTACTTCGCCGAGGTCCGGGGCCAGCTTAACGACTTCGTGCAGGAGCCAGATGCAAACACTGTACATTGGTTCTCCATCAACCAGGACCCACGCCAGGATACGCTCCATACCGCGCCGCTGCATGTGGGGCCACATGTGCAAACGCACATCTGGACGCAGTGCAATTCGGTGGTGCTTACGAGCGCGACACTGCAAACCGGCGGCAGCTTCGACCACCTCAAGTCTCGGGTATATGCTGACAGGGTCAAAACGATAGAAGTTGGGTCGCCGTTTAACTACCGCGAGTCGACATTGGTGTACGTTCCGACGGACATCCCGGAGCCGAACCAACGCGACAAGTATCAGCAAGCGGTGGAGCGCGGCATCATCGAACTGGCAACCGCGCTGAATGGGCGCGTGCTGGCGCTGTTCACAAGTTACAGCCAGCTACGCCAAACTGCGAAGACGGTTACGCCACGTTTGGCGCTGGGCAATATTTCTGTGCTCGACCAGAGCGACGGCACCAGCCGCGAGGCGCTGCTCGATAGCTTCAAATCGCTGGACCGCGCGGTGCTGATGGGTACGCGCAGCTTCTGGGAGGGCATCGACATCCCCGGCGAATCGCTGAGTGCGCTGGTGATCGCCCGCCTGCCCTTCCCCGTGCCGAGTGACCCGGTATTCGCGGCCCGCTCGGAGACGTACAATAATTCCTTCAACGATTATGCCGTGCCCGAGGCGATTCTGCGCTTTCGGCAGGGTTTTGGGCGGCTCATTCGGTCGAGTACAGATCGCGGTGTCGTCGCCGTTTTTGATAGCCGCATCATCAAGAAGAGCTACGGTCAAACATTCCTTACCTCCCTGCCAGACTGCGAAATCGTGCAGGGCAAGCTGGAGGACCTCCCCAATATGGCAACTGATTGGCTGAAATAGGAACCCACTATGCGTAACCCTGCCGGACGCGAATGTCGGCACTATCATGAGGATTTTCACCGGGGGCGGAATGTGCAGGAATGCCGCCTGAACCAACAAAACCCGGAGTCGATGCACTGGAAGCCGGTGGATTGTACAAACTGCCCTGTGCCCGACATCCTCAATGCCAATGCCAGCCCAGACCTCGAACTGAAGCTGTGGATAAAACCCCGGTTGATGGGGCTGGGTCGCCGCACCGAGGTCGAAGCGTTTTGCCTAAAGCACCGCATTCCCATCGAGGACCCCTACGTCGGCTGCCCGCTGGACCACAACGACAACCCGGGCCTGGACCTGTTCCGCAAGGCGTTGGAGGGCAGCGACAATGATTAAGGCCGTGTTGCTGGACCTAGACGACACGCTCCTACTCAACCCGGACCAGCAATTCGTGCCTGCTTACCTCAAATGCGCCGAGGACTACTTCGCCACCAAACACGGTTGGCGCGGTGTTTCGGCGGTTCTTGCGCAAGCGCCCAAGGCGATGATGGCCTCGCCCAGTACCGAAGTACCCAACATCGCTGTCGCCCACGCCCTTATCGCCGAAGCCGTTGCACAACCTGTCGATGTTATCCGCCGCGCTTTCGAAACGTTCTACCGCGAGGCCTACCCCGCCCTACGCGGTTGTACCAGGCCTGTCGACGTTGCCCCCCGCCTCGTCGAAACGCTACGCAAGCGCGGCTACGAGGTCGCAATCGCGACGAACCCGCTTTACCCCACCGAGGCGATTTCGCAGCGCCTCGCATGGGCAGGCCTCGCAGACCTCGATGTGTTCATCACCACTGGCGACAACATGCACTTCATTAAGCCACAGCCAGAATACTACGCGGAGACCATCGCGCGCGTGGGCGTGGAACCCGACGAAGCGCTGATGGTGGGCAACAGCACCCGCAACGACATCGCCCCCGCAGCAACGCTGGGGCTATACACCTATCTGGTCGGTGAGGGCAACACCCTCGCGGACTTCATTGCCGAAGTCGACGATGGCTGGCTGGACACCCTGCATTCGTCGTCGCCAACACAAGCCATGATTCTGCCGGAACTGTGGGGCAACACGGGCGCACTCCACGGCATGCTGGCAGAGGTTTTGCCGCATCAGTGGCACCAGCGCCCCCTGGCCAATGAGTGGTCCATCTACGAGGTGGTGTGCCACCTGTTAGAGCGCGAGGTCAATATTCAGCGGCCCCGCCTGCAACACATCCTCGACGAAGATAAACCCATCGAAACCCCCCCCCCCCCGCCCAGAGGCCCAGGCCAAGGGGAGGCAAGGCGCCCGGGG
>CAYSVE010000146.1:0-10573 GCA_964434365.1 uncultured Anaerolineaceae bacterium
GCATCAACCGGATGTAAGAGCACCAACAGGGCGACATCGTCGGCGACGGCATCGAGATGGGCAACGACATCCGCAACATCGCAGAAATCCGCCGCGAAGTAGGGATGGTGTTTCAGCAGTTCAACCTGTTCCCTCACCTCACGGTGCTGCAAAACATCACCCTCGCGCCGATGCGCGTGCGCCGTTGGCCGCGCGAAAAGGCCGAAACTAAGGCGATGGACCTGCTCAAGCGGGTGGGCATTCCAGAGCAGGCCAACAAGTACCCCGGCCAGCTCAGTGGTGGTCAGCAGCAGCGTGTTGCGATTGCCCGCGCCCTCGCGATGGAGCCGAAGATTATGCTCTTCGACGAACCGACATCGGCACTAGACCCAGAAATGGTCAACGAAGTGCTGAACGCGATGAAGGAACTCGCGACCAGCGGTATGACGATGATGGTCGTGACGCACGAGATGGGCTTCGCCCGGGAAGTGGGCGACCGCGTTGTCTTTATGGACGGCGGGCGTATTGTGGAGCAGGGGCCACCAGAGTACTTCTTCGGCCAGGCGCAACACCCGCGCACGCAGGATTTCCTGCGACAAATTCTGTAGTGCAACAAAAAATGGGGACGCGCATGATGCGTCCCCATGTCGATGTCGGTGTGTAGCGCTACCGTGCGAAGTTCGAGTTCGCGATGAGGCGCACCAACCACACGAATAGCAGCGCCCCCACGACACCCGTGAGAATACCCCCGAGAATCGGGATGCCCAGCACCCAACCCTGACCCAACAAGGTCAGGACGAGGCTGCCCAGTAGCCCACCGATGAAGCCCAGGCCAATGTCGGCGAGTGGCCCGTAGCCCCGCCCACGCAAAATGCGCCCAGCAAGCATGCCGGCAATCATCCAGCTAACAACGACGATAGCCAGGCCGAGCAGCCCACCCATTACGTTAACTAGCCCCGGAAGAATAACCACGGCACCCACAGCGGCCAAACCGAGAATGATGAGATTTGCGGTCGAGTCCTTCGTCATCGTATCGTGTCCTTTTTAAGCAAACTGTTACGTCAACTATACGTAGATGCGCCGCAAAATGTTGCAGGATTAGTTCTGCACAAGGCCTCGAATCCGCAACAATTCGTCCAAGGCTTGGATGGCGGACTTCTGGGTGTAGACGACACGCGTGTACACGTTGATCTTGATGAGTTCTGCAATGGCACGTCGCAGTTCGTTACCTTCGTCGACGTACTGGTCTAGCAGGGCGTGCATTTCGATCTCCGGCGGGTCGATCGGCGCGAGGAACATCGGGTTACCCTTTGCGTCGCGGGCATCGCCGCCGCCGGTGAAGTTGAGAAATACACGCTCGCCGCTGGCTGCGGCAACTACTGCACCGAACAAGTCGGCGGCGTGGATACGGTCTGGCGAGATGATGATGTCTCCCGAATGCACATCGCCACCAAATGTGACCGTCAGCGTGTCCATATCGCGCGCAAACTGCATGAGGTACTTGCGCATGTTGTTGCCGTTCTTCACGAACTCGCGGTAGTGTGCGCGCATTGCATCGTGGTTGTCGCCAATGCCGTAGGGCACGAACAACGGATGCCCGGTACGCGAGTGCGCGGGGATCGTGTCTCGGCCTGGTGTGCCGTCGCTGTAGTAGATGACCGTCGGCTCGTTGTACCGAAACGAATCTGCGGCGATTTCCAGGCTGGTGATGCCCCCAAACGTCCGCGGCGACACTTCATACAGGTTGATCTTAGCGGCTTCGCGCGCGGCGACCTCTAGCCTGCTGTGCAATGCGTAATCGTACTCGACGCCGTGGGTATCGGGGTGGATTTGCGGGTCGTAGATGTGAATGTCCTTCTTCGTGAGCCAATCGTTTACCGGGTCACGCTCGATGTTCCGCAGCAAATTCCCATTGTTGTCGAGAATATTGCACGCCCCCCCCGAAAACACCTGCGTGAGGTGCGCCGTTTCCATCTCCTGGGTCACGTTCCAACGTACAGCCATTTCGAATCCCCTGGTTGTTGTTTCTGTGCAGATATTCTACTCAGGTGTGCCAGAAAGGGCCAAGCTAAGAGCGTGCCAACCCGGCCACCAGCATATCGAGTGCGAGGTTCGCGCTGATGCCGCCGGTCTTCATCATCAGGTCGTACTCCAGCAGACGACGGTAGATCGCTTCCAGTTGGTCGATGGTGAAGCCACGGGCCTGCGCGGGGAGCTTCTTCGCGGCGAAGGGGCTAATGCCTAACGCAGTAGCCAACTCGCCAGGAGAACCGCCGCTTGTGAGGTGCTCCTTCGCGAGCAGCAACAACCGAAACTGCCGCACGACCATCCCCCACAGCCGGAAGGGGTCTTCCTTCGGGTCATCTAACAGGCCATGCAGCAGGGCCATGGCCTGTTCGCCGCGCCCGTTTGCCAGTGCATCCACCATCGCGAACAGATTCGTCTCGGGGGTGTAGGGCGTAAGCGCAGCGACATCGGCCTCGGTGATGGGCGCGCCCCCGGTGTAACTCGCCAACTTGAGCAGCTCGTTATCGGCGCGGCGGAGGTCCCCACCGAGCACACTATCGAGCGCGACAGCGGCCTGCGATTGCATCTCGACGGCATACTCATCCTGTGCCCGACGCATGAGCCATTGCGTGAGGTTTTTCGGTGCGGCGAAGTGCATCTCGTAGCCGTTAGGCTGCTCCTGCGCTAGCTTGAGCAGCCTACTATTTTTCGGCAGGGTGCCACGCTCCACAAACACGAGCCGCGCGTAGTCTGGCAGGTTCGGCAAGTTATCGATTAAGAAATCCACCGCATCTTTGCCAGTTTGCCCTGCTCCCTTGCGCGTATACCAACGTAGCATCCCACGGACGAACACAAGGCGGCGGTCTGCAAGGAACGGAAAGGCACTTGCTGCCGCGATAGCCTCACCAGGCGGCAACCCCTCGCCGTCGAGGTCGGCAATATTCAGCCCGGCGCTATCGACCTCGCGCATTTGTGCGCGCAACTCGTCCACCTTCTGGTCTAGGTGAAAGTCGTCATCACCGTGGAATATGTAGAACGTCGGCGTCGCCATTACGAGGAGCGCGTCCGCACATTGTGGAACACCATACCGCCCCACTCACGCCGGGTGACGCTCAGCACTTCGGTATCGGCAGGGTCGCCGCTTGTCGTCACATGTCGCTGAAGCCATGTCCCTAGCGGTTGGCTAAGCACCACCGTCACCATCATCGCCATCATCAAAAACGGCAACCGGTTGAAGGCGCGGTCACGGTCGTTCGCACCCTGGAGGCCCACCAGCGCAACAAGGCTTGTGAGATAGCCGGTAACGCCCAAATTCGTGCCACAGTTGGGGTGGATAGCGAGGCTCGTCTGCCCGCCGCGCATCCGCTGTAACGCATCGGCCACCGCCTGTTGTACATACCCGGTGTCGACCTCGCCGATGAGCACGAAACCGTTATGCGAACTACGTCCGGCGATCCGCAAACCACGGACGCGCTGCGAGAGAAGATGAATCGTCGCGTGCTCGAGGCCGTGGTTGCGCCTTGTGCGCCGTACAAGGGGTAGGTCTAGCAAGCGTTTGAAGAAAGTCATAGTGTTATTTCCCGTTCAAGGCTCATCGCTTCTCAATTTAGCATGTTGGCCCCCGTTCCGCATATACTGTGAGGTAACTTGGAATGATATCCGCAGTAAAAGGAAGAAATATGCGCACAACGATCGTGAGTTTGTTAGCCGTAGGGGTGATGGTCGGGTTCGGGGTCGGCGCTTTTGCGCATGATGCCACACAGACCGACGAGGTCCTCGCTAGGTATTGGGATGACGTACCGCAACAAGCTGCTACCGAAGAAACGGCTGAGCCAGAAGAACCCGCCGAGAGCCTGAGCCTCAGCGAGGCAATCGCCGCGACTGCAACTGCGCAGGCCCCCATGCAACAGGCAGCAGCGATGGATCGCTTCCTTGCCCAATACGACGGTCTCGACCAGGGCCTCACCGCAGATGGTTACCCGGTGCTTGGCGATACCGAAGCGCCCGCCGAACTCACCGTGTGGTCTAGCTTCGCTTGCCCGCACTGCATGACCTTCAACCTCGAGGTGACCGGCGCCCTCACCGAAGAACAGGTACGTGCGGGTGATCTGAGTATCGTTTACGTACCCGTGACCGGCATCGGCAACGTGCCAAACGGCGATCAGGCGACCGTTGCAGCCTATTGTGCTGGTGACCAGGATGCGTTCTGGCCTTACCACGATTACCTCTTCGATCGCCAATTCGAAGATGGGGCCGAGGCCTACTCCATGGAGAACCTGCTGGCCGGTGCCGAAGGCCTGCAACTCGATATGGCCACGTTCGAAACATGCCTGAGTAGCGCCCCCAGCACAGCCTTCATCGAACAGACGAACATCGAATTTCTCGAATCCGGTTTTGGCGGTACCCCAGCGGTTCTGCTGAATGGCTCCGTCGTGAATGACCGCTCGCTTGGCGGATTGCAAGTGGCCATCGCGAGCCTCGAAGTAGCCCAACAGGACCCAACCCCGGTCGAGGATGAACCGGCGGAAAGCCTGAGCCTCGGCGAAGCCATCGCCGCAACCGCAACTGCCGGCGCCCTCGCAGGTGGCGATGAACCGGCCATCCTCCCGACGGTGGCTTTGTTGCCGACCACCGTTCCAGCAGATTCTGCAACTTTTGCCATCGCTGATGCGATCGAGTTTGGTGAGGTCACCAGTGTGCAGTTGGACGGTGACACTCAAGCACAGCAATACGCGTTCGATGCCACAGCGGGCGACCAGGTTCTTATCTCCGCGTCCTCATTCGATCTCGATACCTACTTACTGCTATACGATAGCGCAGGCACCTTACTAGCCCAGGATGACGACGGCGGTGAGGAAACCAACTCCCTCCTGAGCTTCGAAATCCCAGAGACAGCAACATACACCGTCGAAGTCACGACGTTTGGGGCGCAGTTTGGCGGTTCCAGCAGTGTGGGCACAATCGAACTGATACTCAGCACAGAACAGCAATCGAGCGACGATGAGCCACCGGCAGAAGTCGTGCTAGATGTCGACGGAACGATCGGCTTCGGTGAGACGGCCACCGTCACCCTGAGTGATGAAGTCCCCGCACAACTTTACAGCTTCAGTGCAACCGCAGGCGATACGGTCGTCATCTCGGCCAATTCCGTCGACCTTGACACCTATCTGCAACTCTACGACGCACAGAGCAACCTCATTGCCGAAGACGATGATAGCGGTAGCGATGTCAACGCCCGCCTCACCTTCAGCATCCCCGAAACAGCAACGTACATCGTCGAAGTCACGACGTTTAACGCGCTCTTCGGCGAGAGCGGCTTTGGGCTAAGCGGCGATATCGACCTGGCACTGGACTTTAGCCAGACCGAGGGCCTGGTTCTGGGTATTCCGATACAAGGCACGTTGGATAGCGCGAACCCGGTGGCGGAGTATACGTTCGAGGGTGAAATCGGCGACCTCGTCGTCATTAGCCTGGAGTCGGACGACTTCGACACCTACCTGACCGTACTATACGACGACTTCGAATACTTCTACGATGATGATAGCGGCGTGGACCTGAACAGCCAAATTGGCCCGGTAGAGATATTCGAGCCGGGCACCTACACCATTCTCGCAGAAGGGTTCGACAGCGACGCAGTGGGCGATTTCACACTTACCGTGAGTCTCGTCGCGGAAATCGCGATTGACTTCGGCGAAACAGTTACCGTCACGCTCGATGAAAATACTCCGCAGCAGTACCTGCGCTTCGACGCAACCGTGGGCGATATTTTGCAGTTGGATGTAAGCGCCGATACCGCCGAGGACATCGACTTTAGCCTGCGCGACAGCGGCGGCTACGACCTGTATTCTGACTTCACCCTCGATGGGACTGGCAGCATAGAGCAACTGCGCATCGACTATGACGACACGTATCGTATCGTTTTACAAAGCGATGGCACAACCGGCACCGCCACCGTGACCCTCGCGGCTGCCACGGTGCCCGATATTTCGTCGGGGGCGCAATCGTTGAGCTTCGATGAAAACACCTACGAGCAAATCCTCAGCTTCGATGCGGTCGAAGGCGAAACCGTGATGGTGGAAGTGCTCGTCGGTGAAGGGGCGGAGGACATCAGCTACGATGTCAGCTTCTACATCGATGGCACCTATATCGGCAACCTCAGCATCGTCGGCGCCACCGTGGCCAATGCCGAATTCACCTGGCCGGAGACAGGCACCGGTGAAGTTATCGTCAACAACTACAGCTATGTCGACACCGAGATAAAGCTCACTTTCATCCCGGTCGAAGAGTAACAATCCCCTGTCACAATCTGTTGCACGGGTGGCACATTTGGTGCCACCCGGTCCCCTTTCATCGATAGTTCTAACGCTTAGCACCGATGGCCCTCATTAAGTGGCCTTGTATGGTGTTTGTTGTCACAAACCCTGTGCGGTAAAATCCCCCTGTTAAGCTGATGCAACAGGTTCGAACCTGATTTAGCGTAGGAGAAAAAATGGCGCTCAAAAAAGATGAGCTGCTGGATATGTACAAGGAAATTGTACTCATCCGGCGTTTTGAAGAAGTCGCAGGCGAACTATATGCGAAAAAAGAAATCGGCGGCGTTTACCTTCACCTGGCAAATGGCCAGGAGGCCGTGATTACCGGTGCAATTCGTGCGTTACGAGAAACCGACCACGTCATCACCGCCTACCGCGATCACGGCCATGCCATCTCGCGTGGCGTGCACCCCAACTTCGTTATGGCCGAAATGTTCGGCAAGGCGACTGGCACCAGCGGCGGTAAGGGTGGCAGCATGCACATCGCCAGCAAAGAGCATCGTTTTTGGGGTGGCTATGCCATCGTGGGTGGGCATTTGCCCCTCGCGGCAGGCCTCGCCCACGGTGCCCAATACAGCGATACCGATGAGGTCGTGCTGAGCTATGTGGGTGATGGTGCAAGCAACAACGGCTACTTCCACGAGTCGTTGAATCTCAGCGCGGTGTGGGATTTGCCGGTCATCTGGTTGATCGAAAACAACCTGTACGGCATGGGCACCAGCGTCGAAGAAAGTGCCGGTAACCCCATTCTCATCGAGCGTGCACAGAGCTACGGCATGCACTCGCTGCCCCGCTTCGATGGACAGGATGCTCTCGCGGTGTACGACAACGTCAGCGAAGCCGCCGAATACGCCCGCGCGAAAGGCCCTGTACTCCTAGAGGCGATGACGTATCGCTACCGGGGCCACGGCGTCAGCGACCGCATCTACGCCACCCGTGAGGAAGAAATGCAGGAGTTCCTCAACCGCGACCCCATCGACGTGATGACCGAACACATCCGCAAGAAGGACTACAAGGACATCGACGCGGAGTTCGAGCGAATTCACGAAGAAGTCGAGCAGATCGTCAATGAGTCGGTGGAATACGCGCGCGAGGCGCCCGAACCCACGATGGACGACCTGACGAACAACGTCTACGTATAGGGCAGGGGAAGCGAAAACAATGACTATGAAAAACACCCAGATGCGCGAGGCGCTGCGCCAGGCGCTGATGGAAGAAATGCACCGCGACGAGAGCGTCTATGTGCTAGGCGAAGAAGTGGGCAAGTGGCAGGGAACGCACCGCGTCACCCGTGGCTTCTACGAGGAGTTCGGCGAGAAGCGTGTGAAGGACACCCCCATCAGCGAGATGGCGATCGCTGGTGCGGCAGTCGGGGCGGCGATGTACGGCCTACGCCCCGTCGCCGAGATTATGACGATCAACTTCGCCTTCCTGGCCTTCGACGCCATCATCAACCACATGGCGAAGGTGCACTACATGTTCAACGGGCAGTTCACCGTGCCGATGGTGCTGCGTTGCGCGAGCGGTTGGGGCAACCAGGCGACTGCCACCCACTCGCACACGCCAGAGGTGATTTTTGCGCACTTCCCCGGTTTGTATGTCGCCATGCCCTCCACACCGCTCGATGCTTACGGTATGATGAAAGCCAGCATCCGCGACGATAACCCGGTACTGTTTAGCGAGAGCATCGCGATGTACAGCAAGGTCGGCCAAATTCCAGACGACGACCCGGACTACATGGTGCCCATCGGCAAGAGCGATGTAAAACGCGAAGGCGACGCCGTAACGATCGTGTCATTCGCACGTGGCATGGAGTGGTCGCTGGCGGCAGCCAAGCAGCTTGCCGAAGAGGGCATCGAGTGCGAGGTCGTCGACCTGCGTTGGTTGCGCCCGCTCGACCTTGAGCCAGTCTTCGAGAGCTTTAAGAAGACCAACCGCTGCGTCATCGTCGAGGAGTCGCTGCCGATGTTCAACGTGGGCGCGGAGGTCGCGGCCCGTATACAGGAAGAAATGTTCGATTACATGGACGCGCCCATCAAGCGCGTCGCGGCGATGGACGTGCCGCTGCCCTACAATGCGACACTCGAACTCGCCGCCCTCCCAGATACCCAGAAGGTCATTAACGCAGTTAGAGAGGTCATCGCGTAACGATGTCGCAAGAGATCATCCTGCCCGACCTGGGCATGGACACCGATGAGGGTCTCCTCATCACCTGGACGAAGAGCGTCGGCGATAGCATCAGCAAAGGTGACATCCTTGCCGAGATGGAGACCGACAAGACCACGGTCGAGGTCGAATCGCCGGTAGAGGGTACTATTATTCAGCTCATCGGCGAGCCGGGCGAAAACCTGACCGTTGGTTCGGTGATTGGCTATGTCGGCGAGGCGGGTGAATCGGCACCGAGTGGTGGCGGCGACAGCGCTGCATCGGCCCCCGCTGCCGAATCGACACCCGAACCGACTGCGGCCCCGGCCCAACCGGCAGCGAGCAGCAACGGTACCTCGACCACGCCAGAAGGGCGAATCAAGGCGTCGCCGGTGGCGAAGAAAGTCGCCGAGGATAAAGGCATAGACCTCAGCAATGTGAGCGGCACTGGCCCCGGCGGGCGCATCGTGAAGAAGGATGTGGAGAACTTCGACCCGGCCAGCGCACCGGCTGCCCCTGCTGCGGCATCTTCCGCTGCGCCGAGTGGCACGATGGCCGAACTACCGCCATTTATTGTCACCTCGCCGACGTACGGCAAACTGCCGACAGACAATCCGGATGTCGAAATCGAGGACATGAGCCGCCTGCGCCAGCGCATCGCCGAGCGCATGGTGCAAAGCAAGCAGCAGACGCCGCACTTTTTCGTTTCGGCGACGGTGAATGTGGATGCGATGCTCGCGCTGCGCAAGGAACTCAACAGCGAAATCGAGGACAAGGCCGCACGCATCAGCGTGAACGACCTCATCGTGAAGGCGATTGCCCTCACCGCGCGGCAGTTCCCGCAGATCAACGCGCACTACTACGGCGACAAGTTCGTCTACAACAAGCGCGTGAACGTCGGCATCGCCGTCGCGCTCGATGGGGGTGGCCTCATCAACGTGGTGAGCCACGACGCCGACAAGACGGCGATCGGCGTGATGGCCGTGAAGAACCGCGCAGCGGCACTCCGTGCGCGCGAGGGCAAGGTAAAGCCAGACGACATCAGCGGCAGCACCATTACCGTGAGTAACCTGGGCATGTTCGGTGTCGATGACTTCATCGCCATCGTGAACCCGCCCGAATCGGCGATTCTCGCAGTAGGTGCCGCCAAGAAGACACCAGTCGTGATGGAAGACGACAGCATCGGCATCGCGACCCTGTTGCGCGTTGCCCTCAGTGCCGACCATCGCGTGATCAACGGTGCAGAAGCCGGCGAAGCGATGGCGTACTTCAAGCAACTCATCGAAAACCCGATGCGCTTGCTGATGTAGCACTGCATCACCTGAGAGCGATACTCGACGGGGGCCTACACGGCCCCTGTTTTGATTCATGGAGGCGAGCGCAAAAACTGAGAGATCGTTTACATTATGTAATAATTTAACGTGCTGTGTGTTAAAGTAAGTGCAAGTTGTTTAGCAAAATAGAGTAATCCTCATGACCCCACACGCAACCTTGGACGCCGCCCGTGAAAAACAACTCACGGTCGATGAGATGGCCGACATGGCCGTGAAACTCGCCGAAGAACTACTCATCGCCGCGAACAAAAACCAGACCGAGGCCGAGCGCAAACAGGCCGCGAAAATCGCCGGGATGATGGAAGACCCCAATGGCAAACTCCTCACGATGACGATGGCCGACCAGGCCTTCCGTAGCCACAACCCCAACCGCATCAACAACCAGATACGCCACCTCGTCGTATGGTATGGCGTGCCGCACTACTTCGCAAACTGGGAGCAGGCCGCGCTCGATTTCGGCACGCGCATCGGCCAGTACATTCCGCATCTGGTGGTGCCGTTCGTCGTGGCAAAGCTGCGCCAGGAGACGAGCAACGTCATCCTGCCCGGTGAGGAGAACCCGTTCAAGGCATACCTCCGCAAGCGCCGCGAGGGCGGCACGCGCCTGAACCTGAATCACCTGGGCGAGGCCATCCTCGGCGAAGACGAGGCAAAGCGCCGACTCCAGGCCTACCTGGAATTGTTGGCCCGGCCCGACGTCGAGTACATCTCGGTGAAAATTTCGTCGATTTTTAGCCAGATCAACATGGTGGCCTTCGACGCAACCGTGACGGAGATCAAAGAGCGGTTGCGGGT
>CAYSVE010000147.1:0-10544 GCA_964434365.1 uncultured Anaerolineaceae bacterium
CAATTCTTCGAGCGTGCGCACCAGTGTCGCCTCGGTGTAACGCGGTGGCGGCTGCGTGAAATGTTGCTCGGGCAGCAGTTCCAGCAGATTCACATGTTCGCCGACCTGCATCTCTGGCAAAATGCGCCCCTCGTCCTCATCGGGCGCGGTGTCCTCGTCGCGTGTTTCCTCGTAGAGCGCGAGGAAGCCCGCAAACTTGATGGTGCTGCCACTCACGCGGAACAGGTACGGGCGGTCATCTGCCGACGGCCCTGCGTTGATGTCCACACGCAGGGTGTTGTACACCGCGTTTTCCATCTGGCTCGCCACGAAGCGCTCCCAGATAAGCCGATACAACTTGTACTGGTCGCGGCTGAGGTGCGGCTTCATGAGGTCTGGCGTGCGCAGTACACTTGTCGGGCGGATGGCCTCGTGGGCCTCCTGTGCGCCCTTGGCTTTGGTCTTGTACGTCGGCGGCTTGTCCGGTATATAGTCCTTGCCGAACTGATTTTCGATGTACGCGCGGGCCTCTTTTTGGGCGCTCTCCGCGATGTTGACGCTATCGGTACGCATATACGTGATGAGGCCGACCGGGCCGTCGTTGCCGAGATCGACACCTTCGTACAGCTGCTGCGCGTTCATCATCGTGCGCTTCGTGTTGAAGCTGATGCGCCGCGAGGCCTCCTGCTGCATCGTACTCGTCGTAAACGGGGCCGATGGCCGACGGCGGCGCGTCCCACGCTTGACCTCTTGTACGGCGAAGGTGCTGCGCTCCAGCACGTCGAGGTGGGGCTTCACCTTTTCCTCGCTGTCGAAGTCGAGGTCCTCACCGTTGATCTTCAGCAGGCGCGCAATGAACGACTTGCGGCTCGCCGCACCGTTCACAGTCTGCTTGCGCAGCTCAGCTTCCAGCGTCCAATATTCCTCGGCCACAAATGCGTCGATCTGGCGCTCACGGTCGACGATCATCCGCACAGCGATGCTTTGCACGCGCCCGGCGCTCAACTGGTTGCGGACCTTCTCCCACAGCAGTTCGGTGATGTTGTAGCCCACCAACCGGTCGAGGATGCGCCGGGCCTGCTGGGCGTTCACGAGGTCCATGTTGATGTCGCGCGGGTGGCTGAATGCGTCCGCGACGGCAGTGTCTGTAATTTCGTGGAACACCACACGCTTGATCGGCTTTTCTTCCATGTTCGCCGCCGCGATAAGGTGCCACGCAATCGCTTCACCTTCGCGGTCAGGGTCGGTCGCGAGGAAGATTTCCTCGGCACCCTCGACATCGGCTCGTAGTTCCTTCACCACGCTGCGCTTCTTGTTCGGCACGCGGTACTCTGGCTCGAAGTCGTTCTCAACATCGACGGACAGCCGCGACACCAATAGGTCGCGGACGTGGCCCTTGCTGGCGCGTACCGTGTACTTGTCGCCCAAAAAGCGGCCCACGCTCTTCGCCTTCGTCGGCGACTCGACGATAACGAGCTTGCCGGTGGACTTCCGCTTTTTGCTGGCACTCTTCTTCTTGCTCGTCGCCTTTTTGGATGACTTGCGCGGCGTACGCTCTACTTTTTCCGGCTTGGGTATATCTGCGTGAGCCTCGGTGTTGCCGGTGCGGTAGAGTTTCGTCCCACAAACACCACAGGTGCCGGTCGTCGCCGGGGCACCCGCCTTGTTGTAGATTGGCTGTGGGTCGACCATGTCGCGCTTGGTTTTGCATTTCATGCAATAGGCTTGGATGGCTTCACTCATGCCGTGTTCACTCGCTTAGAGATAGTCGTACTGGTTATTGTTCTTCAGGTACGTGACGACAGCCTTCACGTCCTGTACGTTGTCCTTGTGGCACACAAGTAGGGCGTCCTGTGTGTCGACGACCACGATGTTATCGATGCCGATGGTCGCCACGACGCGGTCGGAGTAGATGAGCGTGTTCTTGGTATCCAACACGATATAGTCCGGCGCTTCTCCTTTATATATGTTGCCGAACTGGTCCGTATCGACCACATCGAACAGCGCCGACCAACTCCCGATGTCGCTCCACCCTACGTCGACCGGCATCACGGCCATGTGCTCTGCGCCCTCCATCACCGCGTAGTCCAGCGAAATCTTTTCGAACTGGGTCCACACGTCGGCCAACATCACCGTGAACTCGGGCGTGTCGACACTGGGGCGCAGCTTCATCAGCAACTCGTGCATTTTGGGCTGCTGCCGCTCGAACTCCTTGAAGGCGCGTTCCGCCGTCCAGATGAACATGCCGCTATTCCAACTGTAGCGGCCACTGCGTAAGAACTTCATTGCCGTCAGTTCATCCGGCTTCTCCTTGAAGCCCAACGACGGATAGTGCGTGAACCCATTGCTCTGGCTGCCGTTTTCGCCCCGTTGAATGTAGCCAAAGGCCGTCGACGGGTGATCGGGCGCGATGCCGAGGGTCACGATGGTATCTTGCTCGCGCGCGATGTTGCTGGCGGCTTCCAACACATCGCGGAACTTTGCTTTGTCTTCGATGTGATGATCGGCGGTTAAAATCGCGATCACCGCATCCGGGTCCCGTTGTTGGATCACCGCGATGCCGAGCGCGGCGGCTGGGCCGCTATCGCGCGCCTCGGGTTCGATGATGAAGTTGCGCGCCGGTATCTGCGGCGCGTCACCACGCAGGGCCTCGATGTATCGCCACCCCGTAACGACGTAGATGTTCTCTGGCGGGAACAACGGCGCGAGCCGGTCCACGCTGATGGCGAACATCGAGCGGTCTTCGACGAGGGGGAGGAGCTGCTTCGGTTTTGCTTGCCTGCTCAGCGGCCAGAGGCGCGTCCCACCGCCGCCAGCCATTATCATCGCGTAGTAATGATCCACGACAATCCTCAATCTAAATAGTTACGCTCGTGTATATTGCATGTACCCCACTTGCAGCGCAAGTCCCTTTAGTTCTAGCAAGGTGAGCGTACTACTCACTTCACTCACGGGCAAACCGCTGATGCGTACCAGGTCATCGATGTGCACAGGGTCGGCAGAGAGGTGCCCGAGTAATTGGGTTTCGGTGCTACCGGTGGGGGCAATATCCTCGGTTTGGGTGCGGGTTTCTACCATCTGGTAAACGATGTTAAGTTCGTTCAGCACGTCCTCGGCACTCAAGACGAGCCGTGCCCCGTCTTGCAGCAGGCGGTTCGTGCCACGGCTCTCGGGGTTGAAGATGTTCCCCGGCACCGCGAAGACCTCGCGCCCCTGTTCTAGCGCGGTCGTCACCGTGATGAGCGCCCCACTGCGCTCTGGCGCTTCGACGACCAGCACCCCATAGCTAAGCCCGCTCATAATGCGGTTGCGCCGGGGGAAGTTGCGTCTATCCGGCGGGGTGCCGATAGGATACTCCGTCAGCACACACCCTTTTTCGACAATTTGCCGCGCGAGTTCAAGGTTTTCGCGCGGGTATATCTCACTGATGCCGTGCGCGAGCACCGCAATCGTGCGGCCACCCGCATCCAGCGCGCCTTGGTGCGCGGCTGTGTCGATACCCTGCGCCAACCCGCTGACGATGGTCACGCCATTCGCCGCGAGGTCGTGGGCGAGGGTATAAGCGGCCCTGGTGCCGTAGGCGGTGGCCTTCCGCGTGCCGACGATGCATAACGCCAGGTCATCCGCCGGGAGCAAGGTGCCCCGTGCGTACAGCAAGGGCGGCACATCGTCGATTTCGCGCAACCGCTGCGGGTACGTCGCCGATGCCAACGTGAGTAGCTCTGCCTGCACCCGATGCACACGCGCCATCTCCGTATCCAGGTTGAGCTGGCTGCGGGTTTGCAAAATACTCTCGATGGCCCTCGGCGTCAGGTCGGCAAGGCGCAAACGAGCCTCGTCGGCGTGCCAGGCCGCCGCCAGGTCTCCAAAAGCACTTTGCAGATGCAGTAAACGCTTGGGGCCGATTTCGGGAATGAGGCTAAAGCCAAGCCAATACTTGCGGTTGTCCAAGGCAAGCATCGTCCAATTCATCGGCATTCGCGTCCAGAATATAGGCGATGTGTTGGCTTGTCAAGCAATCCCCTACAGTAAAAGACGGCCCGAGAGGGCACTTCTTACCGTTGACGGGGACGCATGCTAACGGGTATCTTTCGCGCATGAACCGCTACACCACCGCCATCGTCTTCCGCCCAAAGCACGAAAAAGCCGTGCGCGCTGCCCACGAAAAACTCAGCTTCCCGGCGATAATCGCGCCCGTCAACGCGGCGTGGGCCGGGCTTTTCCCCGACGATTTGGTCGAAGACCCCAAGGAAACCACCGCGTGGATGAAGGCGGCTTCGGTCGATGTGCCGCTGCTGCAATACATCGACCCCGACGCGGAGGGGTGGGCCTTCCGCGCCTATGCAGGTGGCCGAGAAATCGCCGTCGTCGAGGTCGCCTATAAGCTGGGCTACGACCTCGTAATGGCACGCATCGAGCAGGATTACCCCCACCTGCAAGACCCCGAAGCCGACCTGCCGCCGGTGGTCATCGAACAGTTGTTTGCCGATATTCGGTACACCGAGGCCTACAGCCACGAAGTGCGACGCATGTTCCTCGATGCAAACCTCGATGCGGTCCAAAAGGCGTTCGAGTTGCCGCCGGATACCGCCGACGCGCTATCGGAAATTTTCTCGGAGGACTGGTATGTGTACGAGCATCGGCGTAAAGAGCAGCACACGCAGTTTTTGGGGTTGTTGGGCATCAGCGACGTTGCGCAGATGAGCTTCGAGAGCCTGAGCGAAGCCACCAACGCCAACGATGACGAAGACGTGGAAGACGACGAAGCCTAGTCGGGCAGCAGCCCGTCCATCAGGTGCACGGTCATCGTCCCGGCGTCGAAGTCGATATTCAGGACCACTTCGGGGATATCTGGCAACAGGACCTCGCCGTATGCCTCGCCCCGCACGACGTACACATCGTTGGCCCCGGTGGAAATCACATTGTCGAGCGTGCCCAGGGTTTCGCCTTCATCGCTGAGCACCGTAAGGCCGATGAGTTCGAAAACGTAATACTCGCCGTCTTCCAGCGGTACGGCATCTTCAATCGGCACCATCACGAACAGCTTACGCAGCCGGTCGGCGTCGTCGCGGTCTTTTATTTCGTCGAGCGTGAGCAGGCCGTAACCTTTGTGCATTCGCATCCCGCCGACTGTGAACTGCTTCAGCTTCTTGTCGCGCACGCTGCGGCCCACATACACCGTCTTCAGCTTTTTGATGCGCTCGGGGAAGTCCGTGAGGATGCGCATCCGCAGTTCGCCCCGCACCCCATGCGGACGAAGCACTTCGCCAAGCAGGAGGTAACGGGGTTGTTCGAGTCGGTCGGCCACTAGCGAATCTTCAGCACGTAGTTGCGGTCATCGTCACGGTTTACACGCGTGCGCAGTAGCTTACGAATGGCTTCGGCCACGCGCCCATTTTTGCCAATGACCCGTCCTACGTCTTCCGAGTCCACGCGCAGTTCTAGCACAATTGTAGTGCCCTCAACACGGCGCGAAACCCGCACCGCGTCGGGGTGATCCACAAGTTTTTGCGCGATGTACTTCACAAGGTCTTCTTGACGGGTAGGCATGGCCTATTCTTCTTCGCCTTCGGCCTCGGCGGTTGCGGCTGCGAGGGCGGCTTCCTTGGCCTTGTGCTTACTCTCGCCATCGGCGGGGGCAGCGTAGGCCGTCTTTTCGCTCACCGGCTCGGCGGCTTCGAGGGCGGCAGCGGCTTCGGCGACAAGGGTATCCATGTCTTCACCGGCCATCAGGCGCTCGTAGCGACCATAGGTGCCGAGTACTTCCAGGATGCGGCGCACGGCGTCGCTCGGCTGCGCGCCGACGCTCAGCCAGTACAGCGCGCGGTCTTCCTGCACCACGTTTGTCTCCGGGCGGGTGCGCGGGTTGTGGTGGCCGATGATCTCGATGAACTTGCCATTGCGTGCGCGGCGCTTGTCCTGCACGACAATGCGGTAGCTCGGCTGGCGCTTAAGGCCAACGCGAGCGAGGCGAATACGTACCATTGTGTATGTTGCTCCTCAAAAAAGGCCCCTACTGTTGGGGCCGGTCGTCAGTTGGGATAGCTAGAACGAAACGTTAGAACAGCCCGCCGCGGCCACCGCCGCCCATACCGGGTAAATTTGGCATGCCACCGCCTTTGCGGAGTTGCTTCATCATTTTGCGCATGGTGCGATACTGCTTGATCACGTCGTTCACGTCGCGCACTTCCACACCGCTGCCCGCCGCGATGCGCCGTTTGCGGCTCGCGTTGAGCTTTTTCGGGTTGTTACGCTCGTACTTCGTCATGGACGAGATGATCGCCTCGACCTTCTTGATGCGGTCTTCGGCTTCCTTCGGGTCTACCTGATCCATGATCTTGTTGGCCCCCGGCAACATGCCGAGGATTTGCGTGATCGGCCCCATGTTACGCACTTTGCGCAGTTGGTCAAGGAAGTCTTGCAGGGTGAACTCGTCTCGCATGAACTTGCGTTCGAGTTCCGCCGCTTCCTCCTCGTCGAATGCAGCCTCGGCCTTTTCGATGAGCGACATCACATCGCCCATGCCCAGGATGCGGTCCACCAAACGATCGGGGTGGAAGATTTCCAGGCCGTCGACCTTTTCGCCCGTGCCCAAAAACTTGATGGGCACGCCGGTTACTGCACGCATAGAAATCGCCGCACCACCGCGCGCATCGCCGTCCACTTTCGTAAGCACGAGGCCGGTTACGCCCACGCGCTCGTCGAAGCCGCTCGCGATGTTCACCGCTTCCTGGCCGGTCATCGCATCGGCGACGAGCAACACTTCGGCAGGCTCCGTGCGTCGCTTGATCTCCTCAAGCTCGCCCATCAACGTGTCGTCGATTTGCAGGCGACCCGCCGTGTCGAGGATGATGACATCGACCCCGGCTTCCTTGGCCGCCTTCACACCGTTCACGGCGATGTTCTCCGGCTTGTTGTCCACGCCTTCCTGATGAATCGGCACGTCGATTTGCTTCGACAACGCCACAAGCTGATCGACGGCGGCAGGGCGGTAGGTATCGGCGGCGATGAGGAACGGCTTGCGTCCCTCGCGGCGCAGGTAAACCGCCAGCTTGGCGGCGGTCGTTGTTTTACCGCTGCCCTGCAAACCCACCAGCATAATCACGTGTGGCTTGGTGCTGCCAGAGAAGTTCAAGCGGCCCGGCTCGCCGAGCGTCTCGTTCAACTCCTCGTGGACGATCTTCACCACCTGCTCGGAAGGCTTCAGGCTCTTCGATAGCTCCGCGCCGACGGCGCGCTCCTTCACCCGCTTCACGAAGTCCTTCACGACGGGTAGGGCGACATCGGCCTCTAGCAACGCAAGGCGAACCTCGCGCATCGCCGTGCTCACATCTTTTTCGGTTAGTGCGCCCGCGCGCCCGAGGTTATCGAACGTATCTTGCAGGCGTTTACTCAAGCTTTCGAACATGGGCTGCCCAGAACTTTCGCGTGTTGCAATCGGTTATTTTAGGGATGGTCCAGGGGTGCGTCAAGGCGCGAGCCGCGCATATCCCTGGTTGAAGTACAGCAGCGGCGCAGTTTCGGCCTCGGCTACCCCGGCAGCGACGACTTCACCGAGCACGATGCGGTGCGTGCCGCCGTCGTAATCGGCAAAGACCTTGCAGTCCATCCACGCCGCAGCACCCACGATGAGCGGCGCACCAGTTTCGGCGGTCGTCAGCGGCAAGTCGTAGAACTTGTCTTCGCCCTCTGGCACCCCCGCGAAGCCCGCCATCTGGCTACTGGCGTGTTCTTGCTGTGCCGTGAGGATGGACACGGCAAACGTGCCCGTCTCTTTGATAAGGTTGTACGTGTTTGTCTCTTGATGAAGGCATACGAGGACCAACGGCGGCTCCAACGACACGGAGGTAAATGAACTCGCTGTCGACCCGGCGCGTCGGTCGCCGTCCGCAGTGGCCACGACCGTCACGCCGCTGGCCCAACGCCGCATCCCCGCGCGCACGGCCTCAGAAACACTACTCATGATGAATCCTATTGGGTTGCGCTAAAAACCCAGTATACGCAGCCGAAGTAGGAAACAGATTAGAGCGCCAGCACGCGATGAATGGCCGGGACGAGGTCGGCGAGGGTGGTCACGTCGTCAGCGAAGGCGGCAGCACCCTTACCGATGATCTGCGTGGGGACGTCGTTTTCAGTGTGGCGGCGGTCGCCGATGGCTTCCATGTTGCCATGGTCACTCGTGATGATCATCAGCCCTTCGTCGTCGTCCCATTCGTCGAGGGCGGCAGCCATCACCTCATCGAAGCGTTCGAGGATGTTCACGCCGTCTTCGAACGGCCCTCGGTGACCGACATAATCGGTAAACCAATGGCTGAAGAACGCGAAGTCGTACTCACGGCTCAGGTCCACCATACGCCGCCCGGCCTCGGTAGCGCTGTACAGCGGTGTATCGCTAAAGCCAAGGACCGTGCGCCATGCCTCGCCCGTCCAGTCCTCGCTCATGGCGGTTTCGGCGCGGTAGTCATCCACTTCGAACAAGCGCAGCCCGGCCTCGTGCACGGCCTGCTGATAGCTGCTGCGCAGCCGTTTGCCCCGGTCAATGGCGTCGTGCAGGCCGGGCGGGTAGGCCACAATCATCGAGGCAGTGCCGCCACGTGTAATCACCTGCTTGAAGATGTTGTCCTCGGCGATGATCTCGCGCACGGGTGGGTTCGGGCGCGGGCCGTAGTGCTCGCCAACGAGTTGCGGCACGTTTCGCCCGGTGACGATGGCCGCCTGCCCTGTCGCGCTCTGTGGGCGACCTTGCACGCCCATACGCGGGTCCACAGGAACAAACACCGAGCGCGCGGTCTCCTGCCTGCCGACACCGCGCAGCCAGCGCTTCCCGTTCGTCAGCCCGGTGAGCGTGGGCATATCGGCGACGGCGAACGGGTTCACGGTCGGGTCGTTGTCGCCGAGGCCGATACCGTCGAGGAAAATCAGCAGTACGTGCATGAATCGACTTTCGTTACTTCAAGAATGGGTTGGTGCGCTTTTCGTGGCCGATGGTCGTCTCGCCCATGTGGCCAGGGAGGGTTCGGGTGTCGTCCGGCAAGGTGAACAACCGCTCGCGGATGCTGCTCAGCAACACCTTTGTGTTGCCGCCGGGCAGGTCCGTGCGGCCAATGCTCCCCGCAAACAGTGCATCGCCGCTGAAAACCGTCTGCTGGGCGGGCATGTAAAAACTGAGGTGGCCGGGGGCATGGCCCGGCGTGTACAACGCTTTGAGCTTGATCGCCCCGAGTGTGATTTCTTCGTTGTCCGCGATGAGGTGGGTGGGTTCGGCGGCTTCGGGGAAGCGCCGCCCGACGAAGCGCACGCCGGTCTCCGGCAGGTTGGCGAGCAGTGGCGCGGCCTCGGCATGGATGTAAAACGGCGCACCCGTCAGCTCGACGAGTTCCTTGCTCGCCAGCACATGGTCGAAGTGGGCGTGCGTTGCCACTATTAGTTTGATTGTCCAACCCGCGTCGTCGGCCATCGCCTTGAGCACGGGCGCGTCGTCTACGGGGTCGATGAGAATCGCCTCGTTGGTCTCGGTATCGCCCACGAGGTAGGCGTTGGTGCTCACCAGGCCCAGGGTTTTGCTACGGATTGCTACGCTCATGCGATGGCCTCCTCGACCTTGTACTTGCGACGACGCAATATCATCGCCACGATATCCCAGATTTCGTTCATGCGGAGCACCGTCGCGGCGACGGCGAAGGTTACCGCGCCGCCGCCCGTCATTACGAGCACCTGCACCGCCGTGAGCAGCCGTCCGCGCTCGGTGAGACCCGCCGCAGCCCACAGCATCTCGATGCCGATGACCACCAGCGCCATAACCAGGCTAGCCACCAGCGTCTTGAAGACTGTGCCCCCCACCGAATCGGCGAGCGACCAGTTCCAGCGGCGGCGCAAAATGTACAGCAGCACCGAAATCTCGACGACCATGCCCATCGAGTAGGCCAGGGCGATGCCGCCCACACCCAAATTTACAAACGTGGGCGGGGTGAAGTTGTCGAAGGCCACGCCCGTAAATGTGAGGGCCATCACCGCATTGACAGATGCGCCCGCAATCGCAGCCCACAGCGGCGTGACGGTGTCTTTGTCTGCATAAAAGCTGCGCGCGCCGATTTCGATGAGCGACTGCACGATAATCGCCAGCGCGAAGAAGCGCAGGGTATCGTATACAAGGCCCGTCGCCGAGGCGTCGAACGCACCGCCCTCAAGCAGGCTAATGAGCGGGCGGCCTACGACCAATACGCCCACCGCCGACGGAATGCTGCCGATGAAAATGAAGCGCAGCGCGCCACTCATCGCACCGCGTTTGCCTTCGTCGTCGCCGATTTCGCTGAGCGCGGCCAACGTCGGGAAGATGACGATGCCCATCGCCGTGCCGATGAGCGTCTGCGGAATCTGCATGATGCGGTAGCCCCAGTCCCACGCGCTCACGGAGCCTTCACCGAGGCGGCTGGCGACGTTGGTCATCAGCAAAAAGTTGAACTGGAACACGCCCAACCCGGCGATGCGCGGCAGCATCAACACGATGACGCGGCGCAGGTGCGGGTTGTTCCAGCCGAGGTTTGGCCGCCACGTAAAGCCGAAGC
>CAYSVE010000148.1:0-10536 GCA_964434365.1 uncultured Anaerolineaceae bacterium
ATAAATGTGCATCACCTCTGCTGGGTCCATAAACACTGGCCCACCCACCGCACACGCCCCCACGAACACCTCGGCAGCCTTTACCGCCATCTCGGTAATTTTGATGATCTCGCTGCTGGTGTTGCCCAGCGCAATAAGGCCGTGGTTCGCCAGCAGTATCACCTTCGGGGCTTCGCCGAGGCGGCCCATATAATCGCGGACGGCGTCGCGCATGGCGATGGCCAACGGAAAGCCGGGGTCGATGTATGGCAAGAACACGCTCTCTGGCCCGCACAGCACCGCCTCATCGGGGAACATACGCCGGGCGGCGAACTGTTCGGCACGGCTGCTGCACATCACCTGCACGACGGTGTTGGGGTGGGTGTGCCCCACGAACTTCACATTGCACTCGTGCAACAACATCGCATGGAAGCCCACTTCCACCGACGGCTTGCCCATGCTGGGGTCGGTTTTGGCGGCATGCATCCGCTCGGTTTGTTCGGTGCGGGTGGCCGGTAAATCATCGAGCATCGCCAGGATGGGATCGAAGTGGACGCTGGTAAAGCCGCCCGCCGCGATGTTGGCCATCTCCTGGCCGCTGGCCTTCACCCAAAACGTATCGCCGTCGATTTTTGCTGAGGTGTTACCCTCGCCGATGATGACATAGCGGCGGGACGGCTCGCCGAGGGTGGTGGTGAGGTCTACGAGTTCGTTTAGCAGGTCGGTCATGTGTCGAGAAAGCCTCTTTCGTGTGGTTAGGTGAGCGGTGGGCGAGGCATGGCGTTTTCGGCACCTTGCCCTACACCCCCGCGACCATCTCGGTGAAGCGCGCGTATTGCTCATCCCAGGCGGCGGTGTTTTGCGGTTTGTATATCTTCGTTTGCACCGTCCGCGCGAGCATCTCGCGGCCCTGCGCGACGTTATCCAGCAGGCCCAGCGAAATCATCTGCACGATGGCATTGCCCAGGGCGGTCGCTTCTGTCGGACCCGCAACGACCGGGATGCCGGTTGCGTCGGCGGTCATCTGGTTGAGCAGGTCGATTTGGCTGCCCCCGCCGATGATGTGCAGGCGGTCTACCTGTTTGTTGGTAGCAGCCTTCAGGCCGTCGAGCACGTAGCGATACTTCAGCGCGAGGCTCTCGTAGACGGTGCGCACCGTGTCGCCGACCGTCTCCGGCGCGCGTTGGTTCGTCCGCGCGGCGAACTCGGCGATGCGGTTCGGCATGTCGCCCGGCGCGAGGAAGTCGCTGTGGTCGGGGTCGACAATCGTCATAAACGGCGTTGCGTCGACGGCCATCTGCGCGAGTTGTTCGTAGCTATGCTTCTCGCCACGGCTCATCCAGGTGGCGCGGCACTGCTGGGCGAGCCACAGCCCCATCACATTTTTGAGCAGGCGGAAGGTGCCTTCGACGCCGCCCTCGTTGGTGAGGTTGGCCTCGTAGCTCGCATCGTTGATGACGACGTGTGGCATTTCCAGGCCAATGAGGCTCCAGGTGCCGCTGCTGAGGTAGGCGAAGTTGTCGTCCGTCGTCGGGCAGGCCACGACCGCGCTGCCGGTATCGTGGCAGGCGGGGAGCGTCACCGGGATGCCGTGATACTCGCCGATTTGGGTGCCCGGCTGCAATATCTGCGGGAAGATGTGCGTGGGAATGCCGAGTTCGTTCATCGTCTCGGTGTCCCAGGTGCCAGTGTGCGGGTTGTAAAGCTGCATGCTCGTCACGTGGGTGAACTCGCAGGTTTTGCTGCCCGTTAGCCAGTAGTTGAACAGGTCCGCGATGGTGAGGTAAGTGGCGGCGTTATCGAGCAGCACGCTGTTGGCCTTCACGAGGCTCGCGAGCTGGTACAGCGCGTTGATCTGCATCATCTGGATGCCGGTGCGCGCGAAGACGGTGCGGCGCGGCACGCGCTCCCACACCCACTCCATCATGTCGTCGGTGCGGTGGTCGCGATAGTGAACCGGGTTCGCGAGTAGGCCGCCGTCGCGGTCCAGCAGGGCAAAGTCGACGCCCCAGGTATCGACGCCGATACTGGCGGGGTTGGCCTCGGCCTTGTGGATGCCCTCCTCGATGTTATGCCAGATGCCAAGCGCATTCCAATGAAGGGTATCCCCGACTTTTACCGGGGTGTTGGGGAAGCGGTGCACTTGTTCCAGGTGAAGGGCTTCACCATCGAAGCCGATTTGCATCACCCGGCCACTTTCGGCACCCATATCAACCGCAATCAAGTTTTTTGTCGTCATGGTAAGTAAAGGCTTTTTGAGAACTTATGTTTGTTTTCGTTTACTTTCGTAACCAGTGTAACGCCACATGGGCAGCGATGCAACAACGGGAAGAAAATCACAAACATCCTACGTCACCACATCCACCGAGACATGCCCCGCCCGGCACCGCTCGACCAAATCCATCGGCGCGCTGGCGGTCGTCAGCACGCGGCTGAAGTCGGCGGGTTGGGCGTAGGTATATGGCGCAATACGACCCCACTTGCTGCCATCGATGAGCAGGATGCACTCCAGGCTGTTAGTGAGGAGTGCTCGCTTCATCTCCACCTCGTCGACGCTGATTTCCGTCGCACCCTCGGCGACAGCGAAGCCATACGCGCTGAAGAAGCCTACATTCAGGTTGATGTCGGGCAGGGTGCGCGCACCCCCGACCACACTCACCGAGTCGCGCCGGAGGCGGCCCGCAGGCAGCATCACCTGGATGCGAGGTGTGTCTAAAAATTGTTGCGCGATGATTATGCTGTTCGTGACAACCGTGAGCCCATCGTATTTTTTGAGGTAGGGCACCACCGCGAAGGCCGTCGTGCTGGCATCGAGCGCGACGCCGTAGCCATCGCGCACGAGGGCGGCTGCGGCCTGCCCCAACGCGTCCTTCTCGGCATCGGCGCGGCGGCGGCGTATTTCGAACGAGAGTTCCAGCGAGCTGAGGGTGTGCTCGGGGAGCACGGCCCCGCCGCGTGTGCGTTGCAGCAGGCCGGTTTCTTCGAGCGCGCGTAAATCCTGGCGAATGGTGACCGCGCTGACGGCCATTTCCTCGCTTAAATCGCGGACAGACACGCGCCCGTCGGCGTTGAGTTTGGCCAAAATCGCGCGCCGCCGCTCCTCCAAAAACAGACTATCGGACATAGTTGACAGGTCTTTCGTGAAAACGTACACTGCAAGACAACGAAACCTAACAAAACTCTACTACATTTTCCAAAAAAGGACACTTCCCACATGACGAACGAGCGCTACGAACGCCTCGCCGAAGACCTCACGGCGCGTGGCATCGACCTTGACGCGGTTAAGGCCAAAATTAAATCGCACAATATCGAAACACCCTCGTGGGGCTATGGCAACAGCGGGACGCGCTTTAAGGTCTTCCCGTGGAAGGGGGCCGCCCGCAACATCCACGAAAAGCTCGATGACGCCGCTTACGTGCACCAGCTAACGGGCGCGGCGGGGTCGGTCGCGATTCATATTCCGTGGGATAAGGTCGACGACTGGGATGGCTTGCGCCAGTACGCCGATGACGCCGGGGTGCGCATCGGCGCAGTGAACCCGAACGTCTTCCAGGATGAGCAGTATAAGCTTGGGAGTGTGGCCCACCCATCGGCACGCATCCGCGAGGAGGCGGTGGCGCGCCTTGTGGAGTGCTGCGAGGTGATGGAAAAAACCGGCAGCGACCTGCTAAGCCTGTGGTTCGCCGATGGCACCAACTACAGCGGGCAGGATAGCATCCGTGGGCGCAAGAAGCGCATCGAAGCCGCGCTGGCCGAAACCTACCAGCATCTCCCCGAAGGGAGCCGTATGCTGCTGGAGTACAAATTCTACGAACCGGCCTTCTACCACACAGACTTCGCCGACTGGGGCATGTGTTACTCGACGGCGCTGAAGCTAGGGCCACAGGCCGAGGTTCTCGTGGATACCGGGCACCACGCGCAGGGCACGAACATCGCGCATATCGTCGCGTTCTTGCTCGATGAAGGCCGCCTGGGTGGATTTCACTTCAATGCCCGCCGCTACGGCGACGACGACCTGATCGTCGGCACGAACAACCCGTTCCACCTGTTCGAAATCTACAGCGAGATCGTCAGCGCGGGCGACCTGGCCGACAACGTCGCATACATGATCGACCAGAGCCACAACATCGAGTCGAAGCTAGAGGCGATGATCCTCAGTGTGATGAACTGCCAAACGGCCTACGCGAAAGCGCTCATCGTCGACTACGACGAACTGCGCGACCGCCAGATGAGCGGCGATGTGCTGGGTGGTCACCGGGTGTTGCAGCAGGCCTACGAAACCGATGTGCGCCCGCTGTTGGCACAGGTCCGCGAGGAACTCGGTCGGCCCGGCGACCCTATCGCGGCCTTCCATGCTGATGACTACGAGGCGAAGGTTGCCGAGGCGCGCGGTAGCATCGAGGCCAGCGGCGGCTACCCCGGCTGACGTTTCGCCCGTCGTTTAGGCGGTCTCTCCGCGTACATAGAAGGAAATCGTGGCCCTTCACGAGCCATAGAAAGTCCCCTTTCCGTTTACGGGGAGGGGATTTAGGGGTGGGGTTAATACGATGCCATATGTGATCTCTCGTGGGATTCATCCGTACGGCGCTAACTCTATGTCGGACCCGCCCGGAACGGTGTTTGGCCCGCTACAACTCGAACCAGCCGCCGCCCACATACACGCTCCGACCGCCCACAGCCACGCGGGTGTAGGCTTCGCCGTCGCGCTCGATGGTGATGTCGATGCGGCTGGGGCGGCCCATTTCGATGCCCTGCTCGTTGACGATGAGGCCTTCGTCCGCGAGGCCATATTGCACGAGATAAGCCCCCAGCGGACCACTGGCCGCGCCCGTGGCCGGGTCCTCGGCGATGCCCATCGCCGGGGCGAACATCCGTGTGTGGACGGTCGCGTCGGCACTTTCGGTTTCGGGCGTGAGGGTAAAAATATGCTGCCCCGCGAAGTGTTCGGCCCACACATCGGCGCGGAGCTTGGCGCGCCCGGCTGCCTCGAGGCCTGCGAGCGGGATGTAGATGTAGGGTACGCCTGTCGAAACAATTTGGACCGGGTAGCCATCGAGCAGGTCGTCTTCGTTCAGGCTCAGCAGGCTCGCGACGCGCGCGCGGTCTTCCAGCACCGCGCCGAAGGTGGGCATGGGTTGTGCCATCGTGGCCGTGCCCTCCGCCGACAGGCTGACCGGGATGACCCCGACGCCTTCGAGAAAGCGCACATTGCCGGGGGCAGCGATACGCCCAAGCCGCACGAGCGCGTTCGCGGTGCCTACTGTGGGGTGCCCGGCCATCGGTAGCTCCATCGCCGGGGTGAAAATGCGCACGTGGAAGTCGGCGGTGTCGTCGGGCGGGGGCAGCACGAACGTCGTTTCGCTCAGGTTGAGTTCGTTGGCGAGTTGCTGCATCAACGCTTCGTCGATGCCCTCGGCATCGGGGAAGACGGCCAGCGGGTTGCCACCGAAGGCGCGGTCGGTAAATACATCCAGCAGATGGTAATCGTAGCGGGGCATGGAGTGCACTCTCCTCGGTGTTTGCATTCCCCACTATGGTATGGGCTGTGGCAAATTCGTCTAATGCCAGGGGAGGCCACGCCTCACGACGAAAACGCCACCCGCACGATTTCCACGCGGGTACGGTTGGTCATGCCGAGGTCGCCGCGCCCCAAGCGCGAAGCGCTGCGCAGGTGAATCACTTTTTCGGTGTCATCGAAGACGAATTCGATGTCATCGACGAACCGGAATACCGGCGTGTGCGCCTCAGCATAGATATACCCCACCTCTTCGACGATGATCGTCAGGCGGGGTTGTCGTTTGAGCACCTTTAGCAGGCGCGCCTGAGCCGCCGCGCGGTCGTCGGTATAGCTGAGGGGGTGCACATGGTGCGGGTGGGTCGGTGGGGCATAGCTGGTTATGCAATTCGGAGATTGCGGGCATGGCGCGAGGTCGGCACCGGTGCCGACTTCCTCCGGGCGCTTGCTGAACACCACATTCAAAATGAACGACACGGCCTGCACGACAACCAGCGCCAGCGCGATGTTCAACAGCAGGTGGAGGAAGCCGAATGGGTTCATGCGTTAAAGGCCTCGATAATTTGTTCCATGCGGGTGCGGTTGACGCCAAGGTCACTGGAACCGAGCCGCGCCGCACTACGAAAGGTGATTTCGCCGTCGGCGATGACGAACTCCAGGTCATCGATGTAGCCCATCGTTGGGCTGCGCGTAATCGCGTGGATGTAGCCTGGTTGCTCCGTCACGATTTCCAGGCGGTCTACGTCGTTGAGGGCGGCCATCAGGCGGGCTTGTGCGTCGGCGGTCTCGCCCTCGTAGGTCATGGGTTGCATGTCGTCGAGCGTGCTGACGCAGTTCGGCGTGCCGGGGCACGGCACGAGTTCGCCCGTACCGACGTTCTCGGGTTGCGGGCTAAGTGCAGGTATACTCGCACGCAATGCGAAAAAGCCTATCGTACCTAGTACAACAACGGCAATCAGGATGCTCACGATTTTTCCTCATCGGTGTAGTCCATATTTCAACAGGTTGTGAAAATTGGAACAAAATCACCTTAAGGCCACAATAGCCTGAGTTTAGCACGCTGTGGGCATTTGAACCTATGGGCGCGGTGTAAGCGTCGCGATCACCGGCGTTGGCGTGGCTGCGATGTCAGTCTGGCGTTGGGGTAGCGTCTCGATGGTGGTGGCGCGCCAGGTATAGTTGATGTCGCGGTCGTTGCCGTTTTGTACCACGGTGACGGTACCGTTCACGGCGGTTTGGCGGCTGTCCGCTGGCCCATGGACGATGTCGAAGACGATGTTCATGTCGCGGTCGTAGTAGGGGAACACCACATCGAAGATCAACTGTTCGAGTTGGGCCTCGGTCGGTTCACCCGTTGCACGGAAGATGCCATCGACCTGCATCGTATCCATGATCTCGGTACCGTTGAGGGTAATCACGGCCTCGATGAAGTCGAGCGCCTCGATCTCGGCACGTAGGCCCGCCGCTACGACGACCTCCGTCGCGCGGATTTGCGGCCCGGTGAGTTCGCGCGGGCCACACGCCGCAAGCACGAGCAATACGGCAATCGATAGATAGCGCACGGTTACGACGACGCCTCCAAATTGGCGATTTCGGCGAGTAGGGCGGGGTCGGTGGCTTCGATGCGGGTGGTGGCATTGGCCGTAAATTGGTTTTGCGCATCGACGACCGCCCAACCCGCACTGCCCTCGAAGTGCATCGTTTGCCGGTCGGCAGGGCCTAGCAAAATATCGAATGTCACCGTGATGTCTGTCTCGTAGAACGCATGGAGATGCTGCGATAGCATGGCCGCTTGCAAGCGACTTGGCGCTTCTGTGGCGCGCAGCACCCCCTCGATTTGCACGCCGTCGGTGCCCTCGATGGTGTTGAGGATGAGCACGTCGCTGATGTACTCGACCGCTTCGAGGTGAGCGCGGATGTCGGTCGGTTCGCTGGGGACGTCCCCAGCGACGGTCGTCGGTACGGGCGTGATCTCCGGTATTGCTGTTGGCTCGGTTAGTCCGCCGTCGATGTTTGGCGGTGCGGGTTGCAGCGCGGCGAGGTCGGTGATGGTGACGTTGCACGCGGCAAGTGCTAGCAGCAGGAATGCAATCGGTAGGGTGCGCATGGTTAGGGTGCCTCCGGTGTGAGCGTGGGGAAGAACGGCGTCCGTGTCGCGGCGATTTCCGTCAGCCGGAAATCCATAATTTCCGATGTGAACGACTCGAAACTCGTTTGGACGTTTCGCGTATTGGCCTCGCCGGTGATGGTCACGGTGGCGTCGAGCCGGGTTTCCATGCGGTCGCCCTCGTCGAAGACGATGTCGTAGGCGATGCCCATGGGCAAATTGTAGTGCCCTACGGTGAGGTCGATGAGTTGCTGTACCTCGGCACTGGTGAGTTCGCGCGTGGCACGCAGCGTGCCATCGACGATGAGGTTGCTGGTGCCGCCCAAATCGGTGCCGCGCAGGGTAACCACATCGGCAATGTAAGGCAATGCCAGCAAGCGAGATCGCAGGTCGGCGGCGACGGCCATTTCGGTCGCCTGAATTTCGGAATCGGTGAGGGGGCGTGGGCTACATGCTCCGAGTGTGAGCAACAGGAACGGGAGAACCAAGCGATGCACAGGCTGTACCTCCGTACGGTCACGTTTTCATTATGCGCACAGGCGATGCGTGCGCAAGCTCATCGCCGGGTGCGACGTTCGCTAACGAAGGTGCGCTCGATTTTCGAAAGGAGGACCGTTGCAGTGGGGATGGTGTCGGCATAGTGTACGCTGAACCCGAAGGCACGCGTGAGGTAGAGCTTCGACGCCATTTCGATTACCCGGCGGAGGAAACCGTGGGCACCGACGAAGACGACCACGCCGCTAAAGTTGCGGTGGTAGCCACTACTGTGCAGCCGAATATGCGAAAGCGAATTCGGCGGTACGGTTTGCGCACACGTCAGGTCGTAGATGAAGTGTACCGGGTGCGATACATCGTCTAGCATGGCGTGCAAGCCGGTTTGCCGGTTGGCCGCGTACTCGTCCCACATCCACGGATCAACAAATTCGACGCATATGATCGTGTGATCGGTATCCACCCACCTGGTTGTAACTGGCATAACACAGCCTTACTGCCTGCTGGCATATATTAAAAATTACAAATCATTTCTACTATGCTCAGCATAAGCGAGTTCGAGGTGCGAATCAACCGACATGGGGGATAATTACGGTAAATTTCACCACTTTTTTAGAGGTCGCTACGGCACGTTGATCGTCACCAACCCGCGCGGCACGTCGAGGGTATAGCGCTGCACAATCGCTGCCCCGTCGATGTCGCGGGCTTCCAGCACATCGCCCACCAGGAAGTTGTAGACTGCCGGGTCGTAGACCGGGTCGGGGCTACCTGTGCCGCGCAACAACTCGAACCGTGCGGCGATTTCGTCTGGCACGCGAACGGTCATATCGCCGTTGCGCGCGGCCAACGTGCCGAGCGTTTCGGTCGGCTCGCTGAACTCCGGTGCACGCACGGGCAACGTCACGACCGCCTGCCCATCGATGAGGTCGAGATTCATCCGTTCCAGCGAAATACCCGTCATATTGAGGAAGATATTCCCGTTGATGCCCTCCAACTGCACATCGACCGGTACATCGGGCGGGAGTTCGAGCAGTAAGTTGCCGCGCCCCACGGCTTCGAGCATGGGGTAGGGGTTGGTTTGCACCTCGCTGATGGTGAGTTCGCCGACGTTATCCGTGCCTTCGAGGTACGAGACGCTGAAGGTGCTCTCCAGCGAGCCGACGAATTCGCCGCTGATGGCATTCGGCGCCGCATCGATGGCCGTGAGGGTAATTTCGACATCGGTGGCGAGGGTTTGCATGAGCACGCGCAGCAGCACCACGCCGTCGCTCACGGTGGCCTCGATGGGCACGCGTTGGTCGTCGCGCTGTTGTTCGATGCGGGTGGAGAAGGCCTGCCTGCTGACGCCCACCACCAGCACCCCGGCGACCAGCACCGCGATCACCTCGGCAAATGGAACACGCCGCTTGAGCAGAACGATCAGCCCGGTGATGACCAACAGCACCGGCCACGCCCGCACAAATTGGTCGAAGATGCCAGGCACGACGAGGTCGAGGCTGTGGCCGAGCCATACCAACGGGATAATTAAAGCCACCAGCCCAGCGAGGATATTGCGTCTCATGGGAGAACCTGCTTGACGAAAAAGATGCCCCCGACGACCAGTGCCGTCAGCGGCCAGTAGAGGTCGAAGGTGGTGCGGGTATAGAACCCGGCCAGCGATGCCGCCGCTAACACCAGCGCCAGCAACAGCCAGATGCTCCCGCCGCCGCGCGTCATCAGGCTCTCCTGGGGCACGGCGAGCCACAACGCGAGGTACACCACCGCGAACGCGCCCAACGTGAGCACGGTAAGCACCACGAACAGCCCACGCAGTGCCCAGGCATTCAAGGGTAGGGCCGTCGCGAGGCCCCCACACACCCCGCCGAAAAGGCGATCGGTAAAGCTACGATACATCGGCGGCCTCAGCTTGTGTACAGAAAGCGCAGCGTCACCCTCAGGCGCGCAATTTCGAGTTCGTCGCCGTTGCGAAGCCGGTAGGCGCGGTGGGGCTTCAGGTTAAACCCGTTGATGCGGGTGCCGTTGGTGCTCGCAAGGTCTTCGATGAAGATGCCATTAGGGCGGCGGTGGAAGGCCGCGTGCAACCGCGACACACCGTGTTCGAACGCGCCGTGGGTGGTCAGGTCGCAGTCGGTGCGTTCGTCGGCGCGGCCCAAAATCACCCCTTGTTCGGTGTCGTTAAGGGTGATCTTCAGTTTGCGGGCATTTTTGCCCTTGCCAAACTCCAACTGCACGATGTCCGGCAATTTAACCGGGTCATCGTCGGAGAGTACCGGCGGCTCGGCAGGGTTGCCCAACATATGGTCGAATGCGTTCGTCGATTCCGGGTCGAGACTGTCCGTGTCTTTGTCGTTGGTCAAAACGGTCCTCCTCTGGGCATAGTGTTGCAAAATACCGGGGGTTTCGCAATAGCGGCCCCGGTTGCTGTACAATGAGGCCGCAAGCG
>CAYSVE010000149.1:0-10521 GCA_964434365.1 uncultured Anaerolineaceae bacterium
CACCCTCACCCTCACCCTCACCGTCATCATCCCCGTCGCCCGCATTGGCGACCATCATCCCCGCAGCAAACCCGCCTGCGGCGGCAGTCCCGGCTCCACTGGGTGCCTCGGGCGCGTCCTCGGCACTGGCCTCTGTGACGAGGCCCGGGTCTTCGGCGGGGGCGGGCTTGCCCCTGCGATAGTCCGCGGGCACGTTAGCCGAGGGGGGCGGCATCTCGGCGATGGGTGGCATGGGGTGCGCAAACTGCTCCGCCAGGCCCGCCAGTTGCTCCGGGTTGCGCAGGCTCAGGTTGATGTTGCTCTGCGGGTAGGCGATGCGAATACCGTGCGTCTGGAACGTATTCCAAACCATGTAGTACAGGTCGCACTGCGTAACGAAGCGGTCGTCTAGTTGGGCGACCCACGCCCACAGCACGAAGTTCATGCCATACTCGCCGAAGTTCAGCAGGTAGGCGGCGGGGGCCGGGTCTTCGATGATGAGGCCGTGGCGACCGGCAGTTTCCAGCAACACATCACGCACCACGGTCGGGTCCTGTTCCAAGTCCACCGTCACGCGGATGTCCACCCGTTTTCTCGACGCATCCGGCGTGACGTGTGTCGTCACTGTGGAGGTGAACAGGTTCTGGTTGGGCACGATGATGTCGATGTTGTCGAAGGTCCGCACGACCGTCGAGCGAATGTTGAGCCGCTGCACAATGCCCAGCTTCCCATCGACCTCCACCATGTCGCCAGGGCGGATAGACTGTTCGAACAGCAGCACCAGCCCGCTCGAAAAATTGCTCACGAGCGCTTGCAATCCCAGCCCGGCCCCCAACGACAGGCCCCCGGCCACGGCGGCCAACGTCGTAAGGTTGTACCCCAACGTCGTGAGCGCGAACAATATCCCCGTGAAGATGAGCAAATAGCGGGTAATCGTCGTAACCGTGTTCACGACGCCGGTATCGGTTTGCACGCGTGGTAGCCACGCCTTCAGCGCGCCCTGTACCGCCCACGTGAGCACAAAGAATATGTACAGCACCAACCCCGCACCCAATAACTGACCCAGCAATATCGGCTGTCCGAACAGGCTTACCAAGCGGACGCCAGACAGCGTGCTGAGGTCGAAGAAGCTGCGCAGCGCCAACCACACCAGCAGGACGAAAATCAACGGGTCGAAGATGTATCGATGATACTGGCGCACATTCTTCGCGGTGAAAAGCACATATAGCAGCGTCAGCACCAACTGGTAGATGAGTATCACGAAGAAGAAGTTCGCGGCCTCTTCTAGCAAGCCCACCTGCACCGCGTCCACGGCGAGGTCGCCACCCAGCAGCACAATGACGATAATGGGGAAAAGAATCTCATCGAAGGCCGGTACCCAGCGCTCGGTGACGGCTTCGCGCACGGCGTCGCTGCGGTCTCTCACGGCACGGTGTGCCGCAACGTGTAGCAGAGCCTTCAGCAGACGGAACAACCCATAAGCCACCCCCAGCGCAACAAGCAAGATCACAATTTGCTGGATGACCGCAGGCCGCCCCAGGTATATCAACAGGATTTCGAACTGCTCGCGCAGGATGGCCCACGCCTCGCTGTTGACCGAGATTTCACCGTTATTCAATGGGGGTCGCCTCCTGTGGAGTTTCGGGCATGGCTGTGGGTGTCGTGGGAACTACGGCTGTGGGTGTGGCCGTGGGCAGTATCGCCAGCCCATTAGCCTCGTTCACCGCGTTTGCAAACGTCAGCGCGGCCAGCGATGGGGCCTCACCATTTTGCAGCACCGCGCGGTACACACTGTCGCCCATTTGCAACAACGTTTGCGTCTGGGCGGTGTTCGGCAACGAGACTGCGCGCACCGCTTCGTCGCGGAAGGTGGCGCGGGCCGGGTCGTCGATGTCCAGGTTAACGTTCGCCGGGATTCGCTCGCTTTCTTCGAGCAGCCGGCGCTGGCTATCGGCGTTGGTCGCGAAGGCCGCGAAACGCCGCGTGAGTTCCTGCTGGGCGGGTGTTAGCTGGGCATTGATCACCCACGCGTCGACCTTGAGCAGGGGGGCGGCATCCCCGGCTGGCCCGGCGGGTAACAGCGCCACTCCCACGCCATCCTCGCCGAGGGCCTCGCGCGCCGAAGCGAGCGCCGAGGCATCACCGATGAAGTAGGCCAACTCGCCTGCCGAAAAGGCCTCCAATCCGGCACGAGCGTCGGTGCTGGTGATGATGTTGGGCGTGCTCTGTGCGTTGGCAAGCCACGTTAACCATTGGTCGAAGCCAGTGCGATCCAACACCACGCGGCTGTCGGCGTCGAAGGGGGTTGCGCCAAATGCCGATATTCCCCAGTAGGCATCGTGGAAGGTCGTGGGAACGAAGACGCCACGCCCGGCGGTGGCCTCGGTGGCCAGGTTCGCGAGTTGGGTAGGGGGGTCGCTCACAAGCTCGACGTTGTAGTACAGCGCATTGACATTGACGGCGAAGGGATACCCGAACACCGCCCCCTGGTAATCGACCGCGTTGAGTGCCGATGGAATGTATTGCTGCAACACCTCCCCGGCCACGCTGGTGATAGCACCCTGCGAGGCAAGCTCGAAGATGAGGTCGTTAGGGACAAGCAGCGCATCCGGCGCGATGTCGATTTCGGCGTTGGCGACGCTGGTAAATGCCGTCACCATCGCCGACGCGGCGTTGAACGCCCCAAGCTCCACCGTCATGCCCGGGCAGGCCCGTTTGTAGTCGTCGACGATGCGCTGTATCAGGTCGGCTTCGTCGATCGCGTGCCACACCCGCAATTCACCGACATCGATGCAGGTGTCGGTAACCGGCGTCGCCGTGCTGAAACCGGCAGTCTCGTTGACCGTTTGCGTAAACTGTTCGGCGGCCTCGGCTGGCTCGATGAGGCCATCCAACACGCGCGTGATGACTGTATCGCCACGGGCAAGCACCTCGTCCATCGCGAGGGTGTTGGGCATCGGCACTGCCGTCCGCGATTGCACGATGAAGCCGCTGATGACCGGGAACGCCCGGCTATCCACCCGAACCTGACGATTGGCCGGGACGAGGCTCAGTTCGCGCATGAGGGTCGCGCTCTGGGTCGTATTGGTGAGGAACTGCGCCAGCGTGACAGCCGTTCGGGGGGCCGCGCCGGGCGAGTTCGGGTTGAACATAAAAGCGTTCACATCGAGTAGCGGGCCTGCCGTGCCGCTGGGGCCGCTGGGCAACGGCACCACCGCCACGCTGTTGAAATCCATCGTCTCGCGGATGTGTGGCAGGTCGGTGGGCCTGCCCACGTAGTAGGCCGTTTCGCCACGTGTGAACAGCGTCAGCATCGTTTCCGGGTCTGCGCTGATGGACACCCCCGCGCTGGACTGCGCCTCGCGCAGCCACGTAAGCCAACTCGCGAACGCGCCCTGGTTCAACGACACCCGCCCGCCATCATCGAAGAGCCGCCCGCCGTACGATTGCACGCCCCAGAAGAGCCGGTCGAAGCGGGTCGTCAGCGCAAGCGTGCGGCCTTCGGCGGCCTGCGACAGCAACTCGGTCAGCGTGGCCGGGGGCGTATCCGTCAGCGTGGTGTTGACGTACAGCGCAGCCGGTTGCAACGTAAACGGGATGCCGTATGTCGTGTCGTCGTAGCGCACATTCACCAACGCGCCAGACAAATACACGTCGAGGTTGGGGTTGTGCGCGTCGATGTCCTCGATAAGGTCCGCCTGCGCGAGGTCGCTTATCCAACGCGTCGAGCCGATGAACAGGTCTGGGCCGAGGCCGTTAGCCGCCGCCTCGGTGTAGCGTTGCAGCAGTTGGTTCGCCGGTACGGCGACGACGACCACGCTCACATCGGGGTACACCGCCTCGAAGCGGTCCGTCAACTCGTCGAGGGTCGCCGTCATTGCCGAGCCGCCGCTGTGCCACAACAGAAGACGACCGCGCAGGTCGCCTTCGGCGATGGGTTGGCAGGCAGCAAGCACCCACACGAAGAGGGTGCATAAGATCAGTGGGATATGTTTTACAGTCATACGAACAAGTCTAGCGAAAGGGCGGGTTGTGCGACAGGCTGAGGGTGGGGTTTAACGGGTATTTGTATGTTGAGGGTAACCCGGTAAATTCTGATCAGGTGTTTCGACCTCCCCCGCCCAATCACTTATGCTCAGGCGAGACCACTCTAATTCTGCTTGGCTCAAAATGGGGGATGGCTACCCTGGGTAGCCATCCCGATTTCAGGGCCACCCGAAACAAAATGTGGCAAAACCGGCCCTTTCCCCAACAAACATCCTTATCACGCCCTACGTTTCTGGGCAAAACGCGCACGCAACCCCTACCCCACCGCCGGGAAGCACAGCGTCACCGATGTGCCCACCCCCGGTTCGCTCTCGATGGTCACCTCGCCGCCGTGGCGCTGCACGATGCGCTGCGCAATCGGCAGGCCCAGCCCAAAACCGCGCGTCGAGCGGGCCACATCCTTGCGATAGAACGTCTCGAAGGCCTGTTCCCGCACCGCCGCGTCCATGCCGATGCCCGTATCGCGCACGGTGATGAGCACGTCGTCGCCCTCGCCTGTCGTAGATACGGTTACACTGCCGCCGGGGTCGGTGTAGCGCACGGCGTTATCTACCACATTGAACAGCGCCCGCGTCAGCAAATCGAGGTCCGCCGGTAGCGTCTCCACCTCAGTCTCCACCGTGAGCGTGATGCCCGCCAGTTGATCGTGTAGGCGCGTTTCTATGGCATCGAACACATCGCTCAGGCGCACCGGCTCGCGTTCGAGGGCCATCGTTTCCAGGCGGGTCATCAGCAGCATGGCGTTCAACAACTGCTGCAATTGGCTGCTCTGCGTCCCGATTCGGTCCAGGTACGAGGCGGTTTCGTCGAGGTTGGCCACCTTGCGCCGCAGTAAATCGACGGCGATGTTGATGCTCGAAAGCGGCTGGCCGAACTCGTGCGCGCTGTCTTCGATAAACTGGCTAAGGATTTGTCGCCGTTCTTTTTCCAGCGCATTTTCCAGCGCTTCCTGCTCGGCCATTTTGCGGCGGGTGATGTCCGTATCGCGGCCCTGTGTGCCCACCTGCACACCGTTTTCGTCGAGGGAGGGCTGCCACGAGGACGACACCCAACGCACCGTGCCATCCTTTCGCACGATACGGAATTCCTCGTTGGTCATGCTGTTGCCGTCGAAGAGGCTGTCCCATATAGCGTACACGCGCTCGCTTTCTTCGGGGTGCACATAGGGGATGAAGTTGCGCTTATATAGTTCGGCGGGGCTGTACCCGGTAAGGTGTTCGAAGGCCGGGTTAACGAACTGCACCTCGCGGTTCATGTTATACAGAATCACCACATCGCCCATGTTATCGGTGATGAGCCGCAGCCGTTGTTCCGATAGGCGCAGCGCGTCCTCGATTCGCTTGCGGTCGGTCACATCGCGCTGCACGATGACACTCCCCTTATGAGTGCCAATATCGTCCGTGACGTTCGTCCCGCGAGACTCTACCCAGACATAATGCCCATCCGCATGCCGCGCACGATACTCGACCGACCGTGGCGGCGCGCCCCCCTCGACACGACTCTGCAAGCGTTGCTCGACTTGTTCACGATCTTCAGGGTGCACCATGTCGAGGAAATCGGCCCCCGTTTTGCCGATAACCGTTTCCGTCGGCAACCCGAACATAGGCTCGACCGCCGCGCTTACGTATTGGATGACCCCCGATATATCGTAGTAGAAGATGGCCTCGGTCATGTTTTCGGTCACGAGGCGTAGTTGCTCCTCGCTGGCGCGCAGGGCTTCCTCGGCACGGTGCCGTTCCGTAACATCGTGTTGCACAACGATGATACCCTCGATGCTGCCATCGGGTGCGCGCACGATGCTGGCACGTGCCTCGTGGACGGTGATGTTACCGGTGATGGGGTGCGTGGTGTGAAGCGTAGTAACCGGGGGGAAGTCGCCGCTGTTTATCATCATATTGAGGGCTTGCTTGGCAGGGTCGATGTTGCCGAGGTCCACGATTTTTACGTACTCCATGATGTGCTTACCCACAATTTCATCGACTGCAAGGCCACTGATGTCCTCGACGGACGGGCTGACGAAAAGAACAATGCCGTCGCGGTCGTAGTAGAAGATGACCTCGCGCGTGTTTTCGGTGATGAGCGATAGCAACCGCTCGCGCTCGCGCAGCGTCTCCGACATCTCGTGTTTCTCAGTCACATCGCGGCCAATGCTCACATAGCCGATGTGCTCGCCCTGCACATCGTACGCTTCGGTGTAGGTCGATTCCAGCCAAATGTAGGTGTTGTCATCTTGCATCACCCGGAATGTGCGGGTGTTCGTCTCACCGGCTTCGGTCATCTTCCTAAAGCGTGATTCAACCCAATCGCGGTCGTCAGGATGAACGCGTGCGAGCAGGTCTAGGCCATGTGTGCCAACCAACGTGGGGCCTTCGGCTTGTGCAAGGTTTATTGCCGAGCGACTGGAGTAACGGATATAACCGTCGACATCGTAGAGAAAGATGGTTTCGCTGATATTTTGTGTGACGAGGCTCAGCAGCCGCTCGCGTTCAGCGAGGGTATCCTGCATCTGGCGTTTTTCGGTCACGTCGCGGCCAATGCTCACGTAGCCGATGTGCTCGCCATCGTCATCGTACACGCGTGTGAAGTTGTTCTCTAGCCAGATGTAATCACCACTGTCGGTGCGAATGCGGTACTGCGCAGTCTCGCCGCTTTCGCCATCGAGCAACTGCTCGAAGCGCGCCAGCGCCTGCGCTCGGTCGTCTGGGTGGAACTGTGGCGCGAGGTCGGTGCCGTGCTTGCCAATACTCGCCTCGCCGCCGAAACGCGTGAGGTCGCGGGCAGAGCGGCTCGTGTATTGGATGTACCCCTCAAGGTCGTACAGAATCATCGTTTCGCCGATGTTTTCGGTCATCAGGCGCAACAGGCGCTCGCGTTCAGCGAGGGCGTCTTCCGCTTTCTTACGACGGGTGATGTCGGTCGCAATCAGCATCACGGCGGTGATGTCGTCACCGTCGCGCATCGGCACCACCCGGTCGGCGTACCATCCATAGCTGCCATCCTGAAGCCGTCCAGGCACCTCATAGTGTTGCAGCTTGCCGGTCTCGAAGGCACGGTCGATGTGTTCGGCAATTTGCGCGCTGGCATGGGGTGGTACGGTGTCAGTCACTTTTTTGCCGACATAGTCCGCCAAAGTTTTGCCGTCCCCCACATTATTGACATAGAGCAAGTGGTAGTCGCGGTCGATAACCGCGATGTTATCCGGGCTTTGTTCGACGACAGCGCGGTAACGCTTTTCGCTCTCCCGTAGCGCTTTTTCGGCGCGTTTGCGCTCGGTGACATCCAGCGAGACGATCACTACCTCGTCGACGTCGTTTGTTTCGGGGTTGATCACAGGCACCGTGCGGCTCGAAAACCACCGATCGACCGACTCGACGTACAGCTCGTAGTCGCCTTGTGTTTGGTATTCGAAGGTATCGCGCAGCACAGCACGAATCGTGTCGGCGTCTTGCGGCTGCACGAAGTCATACATCGACACGCCGCGAATCGCCTCCAACGTATAGCCGGGGGGGACCTCATTGGTATAGGCCAGGCGATGCTCATGGTCGACGGTGGTGACCCGGTACGGGCTGTTTTCGGTGAGGGCACGGTAGCGGTTTTCGCTATCGGTGAGGGCGTTCGCGGTTTGTACCTCATCGGTCACATCGGTTAGCAGTGCGATTGAGGCAACGCGTTTATCGTTCACGGTCCCGTCAAAGTGCATCGCGCGCGCGCGCAACCAGCGCCATGTGCCGTCCTTGTGCTTCGCGCGGAATTCAATCGTCGTGGGTGGGGAGGTTTTGTCCGCAAGAAAGGCCCTATACCCCGCGATTATCCCTGCAATGTCATCTGGGTGGCCCAGCGTGCCAAGCACATTATCCGCCATAGCATCGACTTCGGCCTGGGTGTAGCCCAAAAGGCCAACCCGCATCCCCTCGAACGTGATGAGGCGCTGGTTGGCATCGTAGAGGTGCACGTAACCTGGCAGCAGCGATATGAGCGTCTTCAGGAATCCATCACAATCATCGGTTGTAAGCGATGTTTGCGATTCGACCTGCGCTTCCAGGGCTGCGACGCGTGCTTCTAGTTCCCGAATACACTGATCTTTTTCGTCGAGGTGGGGTGGCTCGCTCATAGGCGTTGCGACTTTATCTTATATGCTTATGCCCAAATTGTATCAGATTGTGTGGCTAAAGTTGCAAGGCCATCAACTTTTTCTTAATTTTAGTCAATCAACGTTAGCTTTACCACACGCGCCGCGCAGGGATTCGCTCCAGCACGTTCTCGCCGAATACATCATACAGGCCGAGTTCGGGCATATGCACATAACCGATATGACAGCCACAGGTTTCTGCGACACAGTTACGCGGGCGCAGGGCGGTCGCCCAATCGGCATCGTAAATGTTGCCGATTGGCTGCTTCACGAAGTGGCAACGGCGCATGGTGCCATCGCCGCTCACGCTAATGACCGATTCGCCTGCGCGACAGGCTTTCCCTCGGCTGGGGTGCCGCACATTGTTGAACGGAAACAGCGGGTCGACCGCGCTGATGCGCTCGATTTCCGCCGGGGAATAGTAGTCGGGGATTCGCTTGTAGGCGTTCACCCATAGGTAAACATGCGCCGGTAGGGCAGCCCGCAACGCATCGATCTCGTCGGCGTGCTCCTTGAGGCCCACCACACCGACACTGTACCGAACACCGCGCGCGTCGAGTTCGGCACACTTGGCGACGAAGGCCGCCCGGTCCACTTCGCCGGGGTGGTAGGTGCACCACAGTGCAATCTTCGACTTATCGCACTTTTCGGTGAAGTCGAGCCGCACGGCGAGGTTCGTTTGTATCGCCACCCGCTGAACGTGCGCCGTGTTGCTAAGCGCGATAAACGCCCGCTGGTAGCGCCCGTGCAGCAGCGCTTCGCCCCACGGGGTAAACAACACCCCGATGCGATAGTCGGTTTGGGCCTGCACCCACTCGACGAACCGCGTGAGGGCCGCATCATCGGCGCGGTGTTCGGCGAGGGTTTCGCGGTGCTTCGCAAACGGGCAGTAGGGGCACCCGTAGTTGCAACTGCTCAGCGGGCCACGGTACAAAATTTTGAGGTCAGTTAACCGCGTCATCGTAGTTTATACCCCGCCATGAGTTCGTTCACGCGGTCGCTGAACAGCGCCGGGCCGACTGCGTCGCTGCGCTCTAATCCGGCAGGCGTCAATACGATGTGCCCCTCTCGATGTTCCGCGAGGCCCATACCCATGAGTTCGCCCAGGACCGGCAGATCATCGCAGGGCATCGTACCAAAGCGGAAGCGATACGCCATCTCGCTGAGGCCCTCGGCTTGGAGCAGGCTTTGCAACACGAAACGCAAGCGCTGCTCGTTTTCGTCGAGGTAGAAGCCATAGTGCACATCATCGAACCAGGCCGGGTCGCGCGCGATCCAATCGCGCAGAATGCCCAGCACCGGTTGACGGCTCACCGCGTACTCGCTGGCGTAGTGTAGGCCGCGCGTGTAGCTGCGCGCACCGCACCCCAACCCCACCATGCCATCTGTTTGGCAACAATACACCGCGCCACGGGCCGCAGGGGCATCGCCCCGCCGGAACATCCGCATAGACGTTTGCACATAGCCCGCTTCGAGTAGGCGTTCGCGGCCCACACGGTACAGCGTGATGCGGTCATCGTCCCCATCGCCCCCCTGTTTGCCGAGGCCCGTCAGCGGGCGCACATACAGCGGATACAGATAAATTTCCTCCGGCGCATAGTCCAGTGCTGTTTCGATGCTGTGCATCCACGAGGCCCCGGTCTGGCCATCGATGCCGTAGATCAGGTCGATATTTAGGGTGGGGAAGTTCGCCGCGCGGATGTGCTTTAGCGCGGTGTGGACCTCGTCGCCCTTCTGTGGGCGGCCCGCCGCGTGGGCCTCCGCCTCGATGAAGCTCTGCACGCCGATGCTCACCCGGTCGACATGGTAGGCCTTCAGCACAGCAAGGCGGTCGGGCGTTGCCGTGGCGGGCGAGGTCTCGACGGAGGTGGGCACCTCGCCGAAATCGACGCCGTAGCGGGCTGGTATCGCGAACAGCCGGTGCAGTTCGTCCGCGGTGAGGTAGGTCGGTGTGCCGCCGCCGACCGCCATCCGCGCGATGCTAAAATCGTCGCCCAACGCATCGCGGACGCGGTCGGCCTGCGCATCGAGCGCGTCGAGGTAGGCCGTCACGAGGTCACCGTTGGGGTGCACCGTCGTAAACAGGTTGCAGAATCCGCAGCGCATTTCGCAAAATGGCACGTGCATATACAGGAACAGCGCGCTTTTGTCCTCGGCGGCCCAGGCATCGCGTAATGGAAGCCGCGCGTCGAGAGGGCGGTAGGCCGTTTTGTGCGGGTAGCTATACACATACGATTGATACGGTGTCTCGGGTAATTGTAAGACCATGTTGGTGTTCCTTGTGGGTCGTGTATGTTTTGGGGCGAGGCTCACTGCGTATCGCCTGCGCCCCTACGAATCGCGCATCAGGACGGAAAATCTCGCCA
>CAYSVE010000150.1:0-10493 GCA_964434365.1 uncultured Anaerolineaceae bacterium
CGACGTGACGCGGCTGTGGTCGGTCTTCGACCCCAACCAGACACCCTTCCGGGGTCAGCAGTTACGCGATGCCTTCGACGCGCATTATCTGCAATGCGGACGCCTCGCAGATACGTTCAACATGCACCTGAACCTGTACATTGCACGGGCGGGCGATGCGCCACCGCTGCACTTCGGTGAGGGGATTCACCTTGCGCCGCGCATCGCAGAAGCGCAGCAGGTGGGCGACACATTGCTGCTCACCAACGCGTGGAGAATCGAGGATAGGGTGCCCCCGTGGACGTATTCGACGGCTGTGCATGTGCTCGACGAAGCGGGGAACCTCGTGCTTCAGCAGGATGAAGCACTACCGCCGCCCGGTGAACATTGTGACATGCGCACCTTCGACCTGGGCGGGTTACCCACTGGCGAGTATGGCGTTTATGCCGCCGTCTACGACCCGGCGACCAGCGAGCGCTTCGAGGTGGTGGATGAGCGGGAGATGCCGCTCAACGAGAACCGCGCGTGGTTGGGGGCGTTTACGGTGGTGCGGTAGGGGCGGGCGAGGCTCGATTTCATCTTCATCTCGCCTGCGCCCCTACATGGCCCGTGCGTTGGCCTACCGGTTCGCCGATGGGCGTGTTTAATCATCCCAATAACGCAAAATGCCGAGCCACTGATGACCTCTCAGCACTCGGCATTCATGGCTCAGCACGTGCGCTAGCTAAACGCGCGTGACGTAGCTCTTGTCTTCGATCTTCACGCGGATGGTGTCGCCTTCGCTGACGAACATCGGCACGCTCACTTCGAGGCCGGTTTCCAGCTTTACCTTTTTGCTGGGGCTGTTGGCCGTGTCGCCTGCGACGGCGTTTTCTGCCTCGACCACCTTATACTCGGCGTTGTTCGGCAGCGTGTAGTCGATGATTTCTTCCTCGAAGCTGTTGAGCGTAAGCTTCAGGTTTTCCTTGAGGAACAGAATATCATCGCCGAACACATCGCGGCGCATCTGTGGCTGCTCGAAGGTCGAGGTATCCATGAAGACGAGGAACTCGCCATCGTCGTAGAGGTATTCCACCTCGCGGCTCTCTACGCGGATGTCCTCCACGCGCTCACCGGAGTTGAACGTCATTTCGATGTTGGCACCGCTGCGCAGGTTGCGCACCTGCACTCGAATCGTCGCCTTGCCGCGGCCCGGTTTGTTGTGGCTGTAATTGACGACCTTGTAGATTTCACCATCCTTGGTGAAGGTGGTGTTTTTACGCAACTGGTTTACGTCGATCATCCTATGACCCTTGCACTCGATTTCACTTCGCGCGCATGAGTATAGCACAAGACGACCGCCAGTTTGCGAGGTGCTTTTTCGCTTTGCTGGGTGTTAATAGCTGCTGTGTTGGGGCCGACGTACACGTCGGCCCGGTAGGGGTTTCGGTTAGTTCCAGCCGCCGAAGGGGCCACCACGCCCGCCGCGCTCCAATGGGTGTGGACGGCTACCACTGTTGCCACCCCCACCGCTAATCATGCGGCGTGCTTTTTGCACATCGCTTTCGTGCTTCAGCAGCACCGTGAGCGTATTTTCCAGGGTTTCTCGGTCGATGCGCTTGGCGTTGAGCATCACGAGTGCTTTGGCCCAGTCGATGGTCTCGGATACGCTCGGCTGCTTCTTGAGGTCTAGTTGGCGCAAGTTCTGCACCAACTCCACGGCCTGTTGGGCGAGCTTATCGCCGAGTTCTGGCACGCGCAGGGTGACGATACTCAGTTCGTTGTCGTACGTGGGGTAGTCCACGAAGAGGTACAGGCAACGCCGCTTAAGCGCCTCGCTGAGTTCGCGCGTGTTGTTACTGGTCAAGAAGACATCCGGTTGGTGCTTGGCTACGATGGTGCCGATCTCCGGCACGCTCACCTGGAAGTCGCTGAGCACCTCCAGCAAAAAGGCCTCGAACTCCGCGTCGGCGCGGTCGATCTCGTCGATGAGCAGCACGACCGGCACATCGGAGGTGATGGCCTTCAGCAGGGGGCGGGCCAGCAAAAAGCGGTCGCTGAAGAAGGCGTCTTCTTCCTGGGCCAGCATGTCAGCGGCTTCGGTGAGGGTGCCGGCATTGGCAAGCAGCTCGCTCAGCTTGTCGCGGAGCAATTGCGTGTAGAGCATCTGCTTGGCGTATTCCCACTCGTACAGGGCCTTGGTTTCGTCCAACCCTTCGTAGCACTGCAAACGGATGAGCGGTTTGCCAGTCGCACCGGCCCACACCTTCGCCAGTTCGGTTTTCCCCACACCCGCCGGACCTTCGGCGAGTACCGGCTTGCCCAGTTTCGTAGCCAGGTGGGCAACGGTCGCAATTTCATCACTGGCGATGTACTGCTGCTCGCTCAGGGCCGCTTTGACCTGTTGAACGTTTTCCATGAGGTTGTTTGTTCTCCAAAACAAACGGAATTGAATTTGAGGCTTCCCCCCACAAGGACGGTTTTGTGGAACCGTTACTAACCAGTTTACATCATAAAAGCCGGTTTGCGAAAAACAACGGACGCTATCGCAGCGTCCGTTTGGGGGTTATGGGTTGTTTTCTTCTTCGATCTGCTCGTCGGTTTTGCCGAAGCGGCGCTTGCGCCCACTGTAAGATACAATCGCCTTATACAGTTCGTCCTTGTCGAAATCTGGCCATAGCGTAGGCGTAGAGTAATATTCGCTATACGCCCCCTGCCAGATGAGGAAGTTGCTCACACGCAACTCGCCACTTGTGCGGATGACGAGGTCGGGATCGGGTTGGCCGTGGGTGTACAGGTACGCGTTGATGAGGTCTTCGTCGACCTCGTCGGCGGTGTAGCCATCGGCGATGATGTGCCTCACGGCATGGACGATTTCGTGGCGACCGCCGTAGTTAAACGCAACATTGACCGTGAGCTTTTCGTTGCTTGCGGTGCGCTCGATGGCCTGTGCCAACTTCCGCTGAATTTGTGGGGCGATGCCTTCCATTTCGCCCAGGTGGCAAATGCGCACCCCTTCGCGGTCCAACTCGTCGATTTCGCGGTCGATGACCATCTCCAGGATGCGCATGAGCATCTGCACTTCGCGCTGGGGGCGGCCCCAGTTCTCGGTGGAAAATGCGTAGATGGTGAGGGTATCGATGCCGAACTCGCGGCAGGATCGCAGAATATGGCGCAGGTTCTCCGTCCCCTGGCGATGACCTTCGGTGCGGGGGAGGCCACGCGCCTTGGCCCAGCGACCGTTGCCGTCCATGATAATGGCTACATGCGACGGGATACGCAGGTCGGTGAGGTCATATTGGCTAACTTCGGCAGTCGTCATACCCTTACACTTCCATGATCTCTGCTTCTTTGGCCTTGGTGGCCGCCTCGATTTTTTCGGTGAAGTCGTCGGTGAGCTTCTGAACCTGATCCTGGCCTTTGTGCATCTCGTCTTCCGAGATCATGCCCTCGTCCTGGAATTCCTTGAGGTCCTTGTTGGCATCGCGGCGAATGTTGCGCACGGCAATTTTGGCTTCCTCGGTGCGCTGGTTCAAAAACTTCACGAGCTTCTGGCGGCTCTCGCGGGTGAGTGGTGGCATGTTCAGCCGAATGATGCCGCTATCTACATTCGGGTTCATGCCCAGGTTCGCCTTTTGGATGGCCGTTTCGATGGCAGACACCGCACCTGGGTCGAAGGGGCGAATCATAATCTGCATCGCCTCGGGCGTTGAGATGTTCGCCAACTGGCGCAGTTCGGTGTCCTGGCCATAGTAGTCTACCAGCAGCCGGTCTACGAGGGCCGTACTTGCCCGGCCACTGCGCATCCCGCGCAGGTCGTTTTCGAACGCGTCTAGGCTGGCTTGCATCCGGTCCTTGGTATCGTTGATGACGTCGTTAATCATTTTTAACCTACCTTTTGTTGCTTGTACACGCCCTACGGCGCTGTACCTTGGAAGTCGAAAGGTTTTGACAGTTCTTTTGCACGCAAAAGAATTGATTTACACCCATTGTAGCCGATTAAGCATGTGCCCAACCCTGCCAGCCGCGTGCTTGCCACGCACTATAGAGCGCGATGGCACCCGCTGCGGCCACGTTGAGGCTGGCAACCTGCCCCCGCATGGGGATGGAAAGGACGAAGTCGCAGGTGTCGCGCACAAGGCGACGCATCCCCTCGCCCTCGCTGCCCATCACCACACCGATGGGCATGTTGAGGTCGGTTTTGTCGATGGGCGGGACGTTGGGGCCGGCATCCATGCCGACCATCCACACGTCGTTTTCCTTCAGTTCCTTCATCGCGTTGACGAGGTTCGTCACCTGCACCACGTTGAGGTGTTCTACTGCCCCAGACGAGGCATTGACCACCGCCGGGGTGATGCTTACGCTGCGGCGGTCTTGCATCACAATGCCGTGGATGCCGACTGCATCTGCCGTCCGTAGAAGCGCGCCCACGTTCTGCGGGTCCTTCAGTAGGTCTAGCAACAGGATGAAAGGCTTCTCGTCGCGTGCTTTCGCGGTCGCCAGCACATCATCGAGTTCGACGTATGGGAAGCCGCTCACCCGTAGCACTGCACCCTGATGATTCGCGCCGTCGGCTAAGTCGTTGAGGATGCGCTTCGGCATCCGCTTGACGTTGATGCCCAGTTCGCCCGCCATGCCGATGATTTCGGCGGTGGTGCCCCGCTCCTCGACACCCTCGGCGATGACAACCTGTTCGAAGGTGCGCCGTGCGGCGCGTAGGCTCTCGATAATGGCCCAGTTGCCATAGATGAATTCCGGCATCGGCTATACCACCCGCCAGACCGTGCCGTCGGCGCGGTCTTCTAGTTGAACGCCCAGGTCGGCCAGCTTATCGCGGATGCGGTCGCTTTCGGCGTAGTTATTGGCCTTGCGCGCTTCGGCAAGAATGTCGATGAGCATCTCGAAGAGGCCCGCCTCGCGCTCGGCGTTGGCGCCGCTTTCGGTCTCATCCTGTGGGATGACCCCCAGCACCTCGCCGCCGAGACGGTTGTACGCATCGTCGATTTTCGCAAGCACGTTCAGGCCGATGGTTGTGTCGCCGTTGAGGAGGCTGTTCACCTCGCGGGTGAACTCCTGCAATGTAGCGATGCCGATGGGCGCGTTGAAGTCATCGTCCATTGCCTCGCGGAAGGCCGCCTCGGCCTTTTCGATGGTTGCGAGGAAAGCGTTGCCGTCGTCACCCTCGGGGGCGGTGTTCATATTGCTGCGCACCAGGCGCGACGCGTTGTACATGCGTTCCCAGCCGCTCTTGGCACCGTCCAGCGCATCTTCGCTGAAGTCTACCGGGTTGCTGTAATGCGCGCTGAGGATGAACGTACGAACGACCTCTGGGCGGTAGCCTGCCAGCGCATCTTTGATCGTGAGGAAGTTACCCAGGCTCTTGGACATCTTCACGCCGTCCACAGTAAGGCTACCGACGAGCATCCAGTAGTTAGCGAAGGGTTGGTCGTTGGCGCTTTCGCTCTGGGCGATTTCGCACTCGTTGTGCGGGAAGATGTTGTCGATACCCCCGCCGTGAATATCGAAGTTGGGGCCGAGGTACTTGCGAGACATCGCGCTGCACTCGATGTGCCAGCCAGGGAAGCCTTCGCCCCATGGGCTGTTCCACTTCATGATGTGCTCTGGTTCGGCGCGCTTCCACAGCGCGAAGTCCGCCGGGTGGCGCTTCTCGGTGCGCACAGCCTCACGGGTCCCCTCCTGCTGCGTTTCGACGCGCCGGTTACTGAGCTTGCCGTAGTCTTCGTCGGCAGTCACATCGAAGTACACGCTGCCGTCGATTTCGTAGGCGAAGCCTTTGTCGATGAGTTCTAAAATCATCTCGATTTGCTCGGGCACATGGCCCGCCGCGCGCGGTTGAATATCCGGCGGCAACACGCCGAGCGCGCGCATGTCGTCGTTGTAGCTGCGGGCGTAGAAGTCTGCGATTTGCATGGGCTTGGCCTGGATTTGCCGCGCCTTGCGCAGAATTCGGTCCTCGCCGGTTTCCAACAAGTGGCCGACGTCGGTGAGGTTCTGCACGTACAGTACATCGTAACCGCTGAAGCGCAAATAGCGCACGACCATATCGAAGGACACGTAGGTCTTCGCATGGCCCAGGTGCGAGTTGTCGTAGATGGTGGGGCCACACACGTACATGCCGATGCGCCCCTCTTGGATCGGCTTGAAGTCCTGCTTCTCACGCCCAAGGACGTTGAATATTTTCAGTGCCATGATTTCGAATTTCGTCAGATGAATGCGGTCGGTATCTTGCCAATTGTAGCCAACAAACGCACCTCAAGCGAGACCCACACGCGGGCATAAGTCGCGCAGGGGGCAGGTATCGCAGCGTGGGCCACGGGCAAGGCACACCTCGCGCCCGAACAACACCATGAGTTCATTCCACTCGCCCCAATACTCGCGTGGAATCGCGTCTTCCAGCGCGGCGGCGATTTTCGCGGTGCCCTTCATTTCCGGCTCGATAAGCCCTAGTCGTTTGCCGATGCGGTCGACATGCGTATCGACCACGATGTTTTCATCGGTGCCGTAGGCGATGTAGCGCACCAAGGTCGCCACTTTGAAGCCCACACCGGGGTAGGCCATCAGCGCTTGTACATCGTTGGGCACCTCGCCGCCGTCGACGTCGAGCAGGCGCGACGCGATACCCATGATGTAGTCGGCCTTGCGTTCGTAAAACGAGGCCGGGCGTATCGCATCGCGGACGGCCTCGCGGCCTGCGTCGAGTACGGCTTCTGGCGTAGGCGCAAAGGCGAATAGCGCCTCGCTGGCGGCGGCGGTGGCCTCCTCGCGGGTTTGGGCACTCAGCATCGCGGCAATCAACGCTTTGAAGGGCTGGCCGGTGTAGGGGTGCATACTCGTTTTCGGCCAATGCTCGGCGGTGGCCTTTAGCCGGGTGTACATTTCGTGTGCGCGGCGATCACTCATTTTTGTTACACTTCCGTAGACGTTTGGTTGGCGCAGCATATCAGCACCGCAACGTGTGCTCAACGGTTTTGTGCTACAGTATGGCTCAAGGATAGGACGGTGCCATGTTTAAAATCTTCATCTCCTACTCAAGGCGCGACCAGGCCTTCACCCGCAAGCTGTTCGATGACATCGAAGCCCACGGCCACGATGCCTGGGTAGACTGGGAAGACATCCCTTTCTCTGCCGATTGGTGGGAGGAGATCAAAGCCGCCATCGACGAGCACGACCTGTTGCTCACGGTCGTGAGCAAACATTCACTGATGAGCGAAATCTGCAATTTAGAAATCGACTATGCGCGTAGTAAAAACAAGCGCATCATCCCCGTCATCCGCGAGGATGTCGAGATTAAGGAAATTGCGGGCGAGTGGTTCGAACAGACATGGGAGGGGGTTGCCCGCGATAATTGGCGCGCCGTGAAAACCTTCAACTGGCTGTTCTTCCGCGATGAGGACGACTTCGACGCGGCTGTAAGTGGCCTCATGCAAGCCATCGAAATCGACCAGTACCACATTCGAATGCACACCCGGTTGCTCGTCCGCGCGCAGGAGTGGGAGAGCAATGGTCACGGCCCGGGCTTTTTGATGACCGGCGAGGAACTGGACGAAGCCGAAAAATGGCTGGAAACCGCCGAGCGCAAAAACCCCACCCCCACAGACCTACACCGCGAGTACATCCAACTTAGCCGTGAGAGCGAAACCGAACGCCTTAAGCTTATGCAGTCGATGGAAGCACAGGCCCGGCGCTTTCGGCGGGCGGCAGTGTTGCTGGCAGTGGTGGGGTTGCTTTCGGTCGTCGCGGCGGTGATTGCGGCGGTGGTGCTTGTTCAAACACAGAACATCGCCAGCACCACCCGTTCCGCCCTCGCGACAGCCCAGGTTGCCGGGGCTATCGCCGAGGAGCAATCGAATGCTGCGGGTACCCAGGTCGCCGATGCGCGTGGCACACTCGCAGCCGTACCGCTCACGCTAACCCCAGCGGCAGAGGCGCAGGGTACCGCCCAGGCGGAAATTGTGCGGCAGTTGAATGTTGCGCAAGCGCTTCGGTTGGCCTCGGCTGCCGAGGAACAAAGCGAAGGCAACGACCCGGAACTGCTCGCGTTGCCGTTGGCCCTTGAGGCGAACGCTATCCCCAACCCGCCGATTGCGGCTCAGCGGCAGCTTGCGGAGGTGGCCTATCAACCGGGTGAGGTGGCTGTATTCGCCGGCCACGACGCTGCCGTAAGCGAAACCGTTTTTACCCGCGATGGCATGCGCCTGCTCTCTGGCTCCTTCGACCGTACGCTGATTTTGTGGGACGTGGAAACGGGCGAAATTCTACAGCGCCTCGAAGGCCACCAGGGCCGCGTGATTAGCCTGGCAATTGCGCCCAACGGAACCACGGCTGCCTCGGGTGGCTCCGATGGTGAGGTGATTCAGTGGGACCTCGACAGTGGTCAAACGGTCAAACGGTTTGTGGGCCACGATGGGCGTGTGACCGGCGTGGCCTTCAACCGCGACGGCACGCTGATGGCGACGAGTTCGTTCGATGGCACCGTCATCTTGTGGGATGTCGAAACGGCCAACATCGAACGCACGTTTCGCGGGCACACGGGCCGCGTGACCGATGTGGACTATAGCCCTTCGGGCCGAACGTTGCTCAGTAGCGCGTCGGATAACCGGGCTATTTTGTGGGATGTCAACGATGGCACGATTGTGCAGGAGTTCGTCAACTCGCGCGCGGCCATCAACAGTGTGGCCTACAATGCCGACGAAACCCTTGTGTTGGCCGGCACGTTGGATAATACCATCATCGCATGGGACCTGGAAACGGGGGCGACTCTCCGCTTCTTCAGTGGCCATACCGACTCGGTAAACAATGCCGCGCTCTCGGCAGATGGCGGTCAATTCATTTCCTCCTCCGACGACGAAACCGTCATCTTGTGGAACCTGGAAATCGAACTCTTCGATGCGACGGTGCAGCGCTTCGAAGGGCACAGCGGCCCGGTCACCTACGCCGATTTCAGCCCAGATGGTGTGTGGGCCGTCTCGTCGTCGGAGGATGGCCGAATTATTCGCTGGTCGCTGAAAAACGGTGCCATCGTTCATCAGTTGGCCGGGCACGATTTGGGGATCACAAGTGCGGCTTACAGCGCCGATGGCGACCGCGTGTTCACCCGCTCGTTCGATAGCACCTTCATTCAGTGGGACGCCCAAACGGGCGAGGTGTTGCTGCGCGATGATGAAAACGTGATCGGTGTCACCGAAGCGACCTTCGTGCCGGGGACGAACACACTCATCTCGCGCGACCGCGGGAACTCGCGCCGCTTTTTACTGTTGGACATCGACACGCGCGAAGTGGTCGCCAGCTACGAGGACATCGCAAACACCGATACCGGGGTCATCGTCGATGCCGATGGGGATACCTTCCTTGCTCGGTCTGCCGGGGATAGTAGCTCCCTTGTGCGCGTTGCCATTGACACAGGTGAGGTGGTGGGCCGCTACGAGGGGCTAACCATCGAACTGGAGAGCAGTGTGTTTAGCCCAGATGGCAGCGGTGTATTATCGCCCACACGCGATGATCGTCTGCTGCTGTGGAGCACCAGCAACGGTGAAATCACTGCCGATTTGCAGGGCCACACCGATACGGTGCTTGGCGTTGCCTTTAGCCCGAGTGGCGACCTTATCGCGTCGGCGTCGGAAGATGGAAACATTCTGCTGTGGGATGTCGCGACGACCGAGATCATTGGTCGCTTTCGTGGGCACGACGGGGTGGTGCAGGCGGTGGCCTTCAGTGCCGACGGTACCCGCTTACTTAGTGGTGGCGGGCTAGATGACCCACGGGTGATTTTGTGGGACGTGGCCACACGCGATATTCTGCGCGTGTTCTCAGGGCATAACTCCGGCATTACCGGGTTGATGTTTAGCCCGGCAGACCCAACCGCGCTATCCTACTCGGCAGATAGCACGGCGATCCTCTGGCGATTGGACGATGCCGAAGACCTCGTCGAGTGGACGCGCGAAAACCGTTTCGTGCGTGATTTCACCTGCTCCGAGCGCACAATTTATCAGGTGCCACCGCTCTGTGAGTAACGATATGATCCGACGAATTTCCGCCGCAGAAACGCGCCTGCTGCGTCAGCAAATTCTGCGACCAACCTATGCCCTGCAACAGCTTGTTTACAGCGGCGACGATGACCCCGACACACTCCACGTGGGCGCATTCGGCGAAGCTGGCATGCTCGTCGGCATCGCGACGTGTGTGCGGCAGGCCCCCGCGGGGGGGCGCTACCAACCGCCCGACGAAACCCATCCCGATGACCCGCGTGCGTGGCGCATCCGTGGCATGGGCACCACCGACGTTGTGCGCGGAACCGGCCTCGGTGCAGCGATGCTGCGGGCATGCATCGACCATGCGCAAGCGCAGAATGGCACCCGTCTATGGTGCGACGCCCGCGAGACGGCGCGGGGCTTCTATGCGAAGTATGGGTTTGTCGAGCGCGGGGAACCGTACGATGTGCCGGTGATCGGATTGCACTATTTCATGGAACTGTGGCTAAAGTGGGTTATCGAAAGTCTTTGGAAAACACGAGCCGC